>JAAYWP010000135.1 GCA_012516535.1 Syntrophomonadaceae bacterium
ATTCTTTATGAAAAAGGTGATTATTTTATTGCTGACCTTATCATGGCCGGAGAGATCGTAAAAAATGTATTAAAGATGATTCTTACCAAACCGAAAAAAAATAATCATACAAAAATAGGTACAGTTTTATTGGGAACTGTTGAGGGCGATATTCATGACCTGGGCAAAAACATTTTTTCCAGTATGCTTGAAGCTGAAGGGTTTGAGGTGATAGATTTGGGAACAGATGTTGCGCCAAAAGAATTTGTAGTTCAGACAAAAAAGATCCAGCCGCAGATTGTAGCCATGAGCGGGGTGTTGACACTGGCAGTGGAAAGCATGAAAAAAACCGTTGATGCCCTGATCTCCCATGGGTTGCGTGATCAAGTTAAAGTTTTGATCGGCGGTAACGCCGTAAATAGAATATCTTTCGAATATATAGGGGCAGATGCATTTACCAATTGTGCTGACGAAGGAGTCGTTTATTGCAAAAAATGGGTGAATTTATAACAGTTATTGTGTCAAGGCGTATTGCTTCTACCATCCTACCCCTGATCAATCTGAATTAAAAGCACTAAGTAATCCAAACAACCATCCATTTTATTAAATCTAAAAACTTCGCTATTCAACCCTCCTAACACATGAAGACAAGCAGCTTTTACTTAGAAAGTTCCAGAGCAATAAAAAAATGCCTTTATGACACTCCTGCCCATTCTCGATTGTTCCTCACATTATTAAGTGATGGTGCAGAGGAGGGCTACTTCGATTATTTATGTGTGATGACAAAAAATAAATGGCAACGATCGGACACCAGTCTTGGTTTTCGCTGCCGTTTCTAAAAATAAAAAAACCCGCAATAACTTGCGGGGCTTTATTTCTCCTGGAGCCCACAACCGGGCTTGAACCGGTGACCTCCGCCTTACCAAGGCGACGCTCTACCTACTGAGCTATGTGGGCTTGGTTGCGGGGACAGGATTCGAACCTACAACCTTCGGGTTATGAGCCCGACGAGCTACCACTGCTCCACCCCGCGATATAAATGGTGGAGAGGGAAGGATTCGAACCTTCGAAGGCTGCGCCGGCAGATTTACAGTCTGCTCCCTTTGACCAACTCGGGCACCTCTCCACGCAAACTTATTTATGGAGCCGACGAAGGGACTCGAACCCTTAAACCTGCTGATTACAAATCAGCCGCTCTACCAATTGAGCTACGTCGGCGGTTCTTTCGACAGTGACTATTATACAAACTAATTATTATAAAATCAAGCCCACTTTAATAAGATTTTTTTGCCTGTTAATGCTCTCGTTTTTCCAGGTAACGCTCCAGTTTGCGTTTAACCCGCTGCAGCGCATTATCTATAGATTTCACATGCCTATCCAGCTCTACTGCCATTTCCTGGTACGATTTCCCTTCCAAATAGGACATTAACACCTTCCACTCAAGAGGGCTGAGAATTTCCCGCATCTTGTCCTCGATATCATCGAACTCCTCCTGGCTGATGATCAGTTCCTCAGGATCGCTGACCTTGGTTCCGGAAATAACATCCAGCAGTGTCCGGTCAGAATCCTCATCATAGATCGGTTTATTGAGTGAAACATAGGAGTTCAAAGGTATGTGCTTCTGCCGTGTTGCTGTCTTGATAGCTGTGATAATCTGCCTGGTAATGCAGAGTTCTGCAAAGGCACGAAAAGAGGAGAGTTTATCTCCCCGAAAATCGCGGATCGCCTTATAAAGACCGATCATCCCCTCCTGGATGATATCCTCTCGATCCGC
>JAAYWP010000136.1 GCA_012516535.1 Syntrophomonadaceae bacterium
AACTGCAGCTGCAGATCTGCCGGAGTTTAAATTAGAAGCCGGATCATCTGCTGCCAACCACTACGATTTTGCTGATGTGAAAGGACAACATAAGGCCAAACGGGCTCTGGAAATTGCCGCAGCTGGAATGCATAATATAATGATGATTGGACCCCCTGGCACAGGCAAGACACTGTTAGCAAGGTGCCTGCCCTCTATCCTCCCGCCACTAAGCTGGGAGGAATGTTTAGAGGTCACCAAGATTTACAGTGTAGCTGGTCTACTGCTCAAAGATCACCCTGTAATAAATAAAAGGCCTTTTCGTACACCCCACCACACCGCCTCTGCAGTGAGCATTATCGGTGGAGGAAGGGTTCCCCGCCCTGGTGAGGTAAGTTTTGCTACCCATGGTGTGCTATTTCTCGATGAACTGCCTGAATTTCATCGGGATGTATTGGAGGCCTTACGCCAACCCCTAGAAGAGGGTGTTGTCACAGTGACCAGGGCATCAGGCGCCTTTACCTTTCCAGCAAGATTTATCCTTGCAGCCAGTATGAATCCTTGCCCTTGTGGTTATTATGGTGATAATTTTAAAGAGTGTACCTGCACACCATATCAGGTTCAGCGCTATCGAAGCAGGGTATCTGGCCCAATCCTAGATCGTATTGACCTCCATGTTGAGGTTCCTAGAATAAAAATAAAAGATTTAAAAAATGATAAGCAGGAGGAATCATCCAAAGAAATCAAGAAAAGAGTAATTAAAGCATGGGAAAGACAAAAGAAGCGATTTATAAACAGTGGGATCAATAATAATGCTGCAATCCCGAATCATCAACTAAAGCATTATTGCCCTTTAGATAAAAATGTGCAAGAATTACTATACCAGGCTTTTCATAAATTAAACTTGAGTGTGCGAGCTTATGACCGGATTATCAAAATAGCCCGCACCATAGCAGATCTATCCGGTTCAGATACAATAGAAGAGGTGCACATCGCTGAAGCGATCCAGTACCGATCCCTGGACCGCTCCCTTTGGTAAAATGTAAATATCGTATGGAAGGAGGCTTAAAATGATTCCCGTTCATGTAAGGGAGATCGCCTTTGATCTCTCTCTCAGCCCTGTAATTTTGTTGGTTGATGAAGATAAAGACCGAGCTCTTCCCATTTGGATAGGGCCTTTAGAGGCCCAATCTATCGCCATGGCATTACAGGGGGTTCATACCCCCAGGCCGATGACCCATGACCTGACGAAAAACATTATTGAAAGTCTTGGTGCCTCAATCCAAAGAGTATTAATAAACGATTTTCATGATGGTACCTATTATGCTGAATTATATCTCCAAACCATCTCTGGAGAACTTATTTTAGATGCCCGGCCCAGCGATGCCATAGCACTTGCCCTGAGAACTGGAGCACAGGTTTATATCTCGGAAAAAGTTGCTGAGTACACTCTTTCTGTAGAAGAACTGGTAGATGAAAGCAAACAGCAAGAACTGCGCAAAATCTTGGGTTTAAGCAGTCCCGATGACATTAAAAAATCACTTCATTAAAAGTTAAAGAGGGGTTTAATTAACCCCTCTTCTTACATCTATTTATCATCTTTTAATTGTATAACTCCAGTTGAGGCCATTATTGTTGTCCCAATTATTTGCACTATCCTTAAAACAGAAGTTAAACTGTCCCTCCTTTTCGATCCTGATCTCCTTTTCCCATTCATTACCATCCTTTTCCATGCGGTGGTCAAAAATGTTCTCCCAATGCTCAGAACCGTAACCGGTACGCAGATAAACCTGATCAGCTCCACACTCTGAAAGCAGACCATGGTATCTTATTTTTACCCGATCCCCTACTCTGCTGGGCGTTGGAAAAACACTAAAACCAGGATGCAGATTATACAACCGAAAACACCCCCCACTGAACTTATAATTAGTATGAAAAAGGGGGTGCTTTTTTATGCTGTATCAGCTGACCATTTTTTTCAAACGTCTGGTAACAGTAGCTCCCAACACATACAAGGATGCAGTAGAAAGATAAGCAGGTGCAGATGAATCAAAAACCATGTTTGCCCTGGCAGGAAACTCCTCATCAGCAGTCCACAGAATTACAGCTACCGGCAGTCGGGGGAAGACAGGGATCATAATACCAACATCACCAATTCCTATTTCCTCTCCCCCTAGAGCACGTGCCAACTGCAGCAGCTTTCCCGGTTGGCCGCCAAAGGTTTCTGTCAAGGGTACAACAGCTTCAGTTTGGAAGGGACGGTAATGCAGCATCCCATAGGGCAGTTCTGCATAAGAGATCCACTTTCCGCTTAATTCTACACCGGTCGCCTGAGTTAGATACTGCAGAATTAAAGCCTGTTCCTCCAGGGGCAGGGGAGTGGCATCCTGCGGACAGTCGATTGTTCCCTCTGGATAAGATATCCGACACAATTTATTGAAATAGGTTAACCGAAACACTTTCTTCTCAGGATCATATTCTGCAGAGCTCAATTCAGCCATTGTTTTTGGGTTGCCCTGGGCAAATTGTTCTCTTGCTTCACGATAAGTTTCGGAAAACAAGCCAGCTCACCCCCCATAGGATTTGCTGATCAATTCAGCCAGATGGGTCACCTCAACAGGAACTTGTTCCATTTCAATTAGATGCCTTATTTGCATAATACAAGAAGGGCATTCTGTTGTTACTACATTGGCACCTGTATCTTTAATATTGCAGACTTTTCTGTGCCCAACTTTTCTGGCAAGATCATAATAGGTCAGGTTAAAAGAGCCAGCAGCACCACAGCACCTGTCCGCTTCCTTCATTTCCTTGAAGATAACCCCTGGCAGGGACCTAATCAGTTTGCGGGGAGCCTCTCTAACCCCCTGACCTCTATTCAAATGGCAGGGATCATGATAGGTCACTTCACACCCTATCTCCTTATCTCCGGGCATAAAATCAATCACTTCGCTTAAAAACTGACTCAAATCCACTACCTTATCTGCAAATGAATGGGCATCACTGCTACCTACCAGGTCGGCATACTCATGCAGCATACTGCCGCAGGAGGCACAATCAGTGATAATATAATCCACACCCGCCTCCTGAAAAGCCTTTATGTTCTTTTTTGCTAATTGCACTGTTGAACCTTCATCTCCGCTGGCCAGCGCAGGGATACCACAGCACCACTGTTCAGGTATTACCACTTCCAAAGAGTGGTTTCTCAGAATTTCTAAAACC
>JAAYWP010000137.1 GCA_012516535.1 Syntrophomonadaceae bacterium
AGCAAAAAGGTTGTTAAACTTGACCTCAGGCGGAGCATTAAAGCTAATGTGCGCTATGGCGGTGTTATTTTTAAACTTCATTACAAACAAAAAAGGATTCAAAAACCGAAAATCCTGCTGATCTGTGATGTTTCAGGGTCCATGTCCCGTTATGCATCTTTTGTTATTCAATTTATCTATGGTCTGAGTGCAGTGATCAAAAAAATCGAAAGTTTTATTTTTGCGGAAGAACTGGAATATGTCACTCCTTTTTTTGCAAGCAGAGAGCCTTTTGAGGATACAATGGTACGGCTTATTGGCAAAAGCCGCATCTGGGGAAAGGGAACAAATTTAGGAGCTGCCCTAAATACCCTGCGGGAGCAGTATCCATTGCTGCTGACTTCAAATACGGTTGTGATTATTGTCAGTGATACAAAATCTCTGGAGCTTGAGCGAGCAGAGGAGGAGCTCAACAAGCTAAAGAGGAAGGTTAAAGATATCATCTGGCTTAACACCCTTCCTCAGGAGGAGTGGCAGGACCTTCCGTCTGTTATGAAATTTAAGCGCTATAGCCAGATGTATGAATGCTATACCCTTGCTCACTTAGAAAAAATCGTTAGAAAACAGTTCCTTCACTAAGAGATCGGCGGGATTGAGCAGTGGAAAGCACTTATAATAAACTGGCCCTTTTTTATGATCAGCTGATGCAGGGAATCGATTATCAAGCTTGGGTCAGCTATGTGGAAAAATTAGTGGCTAATTTTCAAGGAAATATAAAAAGTGTGGTTGATTTGGCTTGTGGTACGGGAAACTCAACCATTCCCTGGTCTGAACGAGGCTACCATACGTTTGGTGTTGATCTATCGTCCGAAATGCTGAAAATTGCTCAGCAGAAGGCACAAAAAATAGGGCAGAAGATCACTTTTCTCAAACAGGACCTGCGCTCAATGGTACTGCCTCAGCAGGTTGACCTGGCTGTATGTTTTCAGGACGGTTTCAACTATATCCTGAATGAGGATGATTTGGCTGCTGCTTTTCGCTCTGTCTATCACAACCTTCACACAGAAGGGTTTTTCATTTTTGATCTAAATTACCTGCCACAGCTGCTGCCGCAAAATGTTGATCATTACAGCACAGATGAAGAAGGGTATTCCCTCAGTTGGACTATTAAATATGATGAAAAAGAAAAATTATGGGAGGTCACTGTTTCCGGTATTATTAAGGGAGAATTGGACCACCGCTTCTGTGAAACTCATCGGGAAAAAATTTATGATCCTTCTGATGTTTGGAGGCTCTTGATCAGGCAGGGGTTTACAGTGAAGGGAACCTATCAGGCTTTCACTTTTTCACCACCCCATGAAAATGCTCCCCGCCTGGTCTATGTTGCACAAAAACTGTAACAAAGAAATGAGGTATCGATATGAAACGCGGCAAATTTTACTTTATTTTCGGCGGAGCAAGGAGTGGTAAGAGCAGCTTTGCTGAGAAGCTGGCATCGAGTTTGGGAGGCAGAGTAACCTATATTGCCACAGCAGAAGCACTTGATGAGGAAATGGTTGCTCGTATCAAGGAGCACCAAAAAAGGAGGCCTGCTAGTTGGAAGACCATTGAAGAACCATATAGGGTTGCAGAGCTATTGGAAGAGATCGGTCAGGAGGAAGGGGTAATACTTGTTGACTGTTTAACACTGCTCTTGACCAACCTTTATTATAAAGAAGCATCTGAACAAGAGAGCAGTATCTGTTTAAATCATGTATTATCTGAAATAAAACGTTTAGCAAAAGCTGCCAAGGAATGCAGGGCAGATGTCCTTATTGTATCCAATGAGGTGGGCCTTGGGGTTGTACCTGACTACCCGGATGGGCGCATTTTTCGGGATCTGACCGGTTGGGCTAATCAGATCATGACCGCAGAGGCAGATAAAGCATATTTTTTGATTTCAGGTATGCCACTGGATATTAAGGCACTTAGAGCAGATCCTGAAGTTTGATAAGGTAGAGGGATTAGTGATGAGTTATTTCTTATGTGCCTTATCCTTTTTAACACGAATACCCATTCTGGTAAAAGGTATTGATCAACCGGAGACCTTTAAAAAGAGCATCTATTTTTTCCCTGTTGTTGGGCTGATTATCGGCGGAATATTGGCAGGCAGTTATTATCTTTTAGCAAAACTATTTCCCCAGACAATAGCTGCTGCAATGTTATTGTTTATTTATGTATTGCTGACTGGTGGACTGCACCTTGACGGTTTGATAGATACAGTTGATGGAATATATGGCGGCAGAAGCAGAGAACACAGATTGGAGATTATGAAAGACACTCACCCTGGTGCCTTTGGTGTGTTGGGTGCTGTTGTAATTCTGCTGCTCAAATACAGTATTTACACCCAGTTAAGTTCAGATATGCTTGTTATTCTGATCGCGGCATCTGTGATGGGAAGGCAGGCAATGGTGTGGGTGCAAATCTTTTACCCTTATGCCCGCAAACAGGGCCTGGGCATGCTCTTTAATATTTACGGCAATGTTCCCCTTTTTGGTATAACCACAGGAATAACTTTGGCGATTCTCTTTTTGCTTGCTCAAATAAATGGGCTTTACATCTTTTTTATCTGTAGTATTATTTTGTTTATCCTGGCAAGTTGGTTATCATATCTGTTGGGGGGGCTCACCGGAGATACCTATGGAGCTTCCTGTGAGCTGATAGAGATTTCTGCTCTTTTAACCGGACTTCTTTTGCTGCATTAATGTTATTAACCATTTAGGAGGTATTTGGGTTGACTAAACTGTTGCTTGTACGCCACGGTGAAACCATTTGGAACCATGTATCCCGTTACCAGGGGCATACAGATGTTGAACTCAGCGATACCGGGCGGGAACAAGCCAGGCTGTTGGCAGATAGATTAAGGTCTGAGAAAATAAAAGCTGTGTATTCCAGCGATTTAAAAAGAGCATATGAAACAGCTTCTATTTTGGCAGCACCTCATCAACTAAAGGTGCAGATAGCTGAAGAGCTGAGAGAAATAAATTTCGGTGTCTGGGAGGGTCTGACCTTTAAAGAGATCAGTGAAAAATATAAGGAGCTTGCGGAGAAGTGGTATCAGTCTCCGGCATCGGTGCGGATACCAAAGGGAGAAACCTTTTTTGAAGTGAAAGAAAGAGCGTATAATGCAATTATGAAGCTGCTGAAAGAGAATGACCCGGGAACTATTATCGTGGTAGCCCATGGCGGCACCATCAGAGCCATTATCTGCGGGCTATTAGATATTGATTTGAATCATGCTTTTAGGA
>JAAYWP010000138.1 GCA_012516535.1 Syntrophomonadaceae bacterium
ACTGTGATATTATACTTTTTTACAATTTCTGCTGGCAGATCTGCTGCACTGTCAGTAATAACCTGGATCATTTCTTTTCCTCCTCTTCCTCTTCAGGCTGATATCTGTATTATACTTGAAAACCCATCCCTTTTCACCTGCTCTTAGTAAGTAACAATTTCTAACAGCAGCAATATAATAAAGGTAAAAATATCCTTATTGGGAACTTTTGTTGTAACAGCTCAATAAATTTTCATGCCAATTAAGCTGACCAGTATGATTGTTATTCTTGAATAAAAGGGGGTGCTGCAGTTGTATAATTACGAACCGCTGGATTCTATGTATCCAGAGGTCTACTATCGAGTATATCCATATGTCAAACAGATGTGTGAAATGTATGACAATAGTTCAAATCCAGATCTATACCCTTATCCCACCAGGGAAGCTGTTGAAAAAATGACCGACAGTATTTATCACAGGGTTATGGCAGAGATGAAAAACCTTTCTGCAGATGAGGAGATAACTGTCAAACAGTTTGAGAGAGGGTTGTTCAGGTCTTTGATTGCGATCCTATTAATTCGAGAACTTCTCAGAAGAAGAAGGTCCTATTAGAGCACTGAATATTCATTCGAGTGGCAGTATAATCTGTCACTTTTTTTTGTTTAAATATATTTTTATACAGAAATTCCTGGTATAATATAAGATATTTTAGTAGTTAGGGGGTTGATTTATGGATGAGTGTTTCTGAGGTAATTGGTGCAATCAATGGTTTTGTGTGGGGGCCCTGGATGCTGGCGCTATTGGTGGGCACGGGCTTGTTTCTGACTATACGGCTCAAATTTATACAGTTTTTTACCCTTCCCTATGCACTCAAGCTTGCTTTCTCACCATCAGCCCAGGACCGCAAGTCTAAAGGTGATATTTCACACTTTCAAGCCTTGATGACCGCTCTTGCAGCAACAATAGGTACTGGTAATATTGTAGGTGTTGCCACAGCTGTAGTGCTGGGTGGCCCAGGTGCTGTCTTTTGGATGTGGGTTACAGCACTTGTTGGCATGGCAACCAAATACAGCGAAGCTGTGCTGGCGATTAAGTATCGCATAACTGATGAAAAAGGGGAAATGGCTGGGGGACCGATGTACTACATTGAGCGGGGGATGAAGTGTAAATGGCTAGCCTGGCTATTTGCCCTGTTCGGTGCTGTAGCAGCATTCGGTATCGGCAATCTGGTACAGGTCAATGCAGTTGCAGGGAATATGCATGACACCTTTGGTGTTCCTAATTGGCTTACCGGAATTATTTTGGCTATCTTAACTGCTCTGGTTGTCCTCGGTGGGATTAAAAGCATCGGAAAAGCGACAGGAGTTCTGGTTCCTTTCATGGCTGTGTTTTATGTTTTAGGTGGACTAGTTATAATGATCCTTAATTATGACCTGATACCCCATGCACTAGGACTTATATTTTCGAAGGCTTTTACCGCAGAGGCGGGTTTCGGCGCTCTGGTAGGTACTACTATCCGTTATGGTGTGGCCAGAGGTATCTTTTCCAATGAGGCAGGGCTCGGTTCTGCACCGATCGCTGCTGCTTCCGCAAAAACCGACCACCCCTGCAGACAGGGCTTGGTTTCTATGACAGGTACTTTTTTG
>JAAYWP010000139.1 GCA_012516535.1 Syntrophomonadaceae bacterium
ACGCGGCTGGGGTCCCCGGGCAGCAGCACGTAGCGCCCGATCGAGCCAGGGGGACATCCGATCAGACCATGGCTAATATGTTGTTCTTTGGTTATCTTCACTTTAATACCTCCAAACATTTTTCTGTACTTGCTCGAATACCTAACCATAGACTCTGAGTTGTTAATTCCCTGACAAAATGCCTGATGTCCTTTAATAATTATTTTTTGTATTATTCCTTGCTTGACAAGCCTAATCCTTCTAATGGGAGCAAGGGGACGTTCTTTTTGCTTCCGACGGGGGACAGGTCCTTTGCCCTATATATAACATATAAACGATTTATATAAGGACATTATAATGGTACAATAAGGCCACAGATAGGGGCCGGATAGTATGCCAAAAAGTATTTCAATTTGCGATTTAAAAAAACGAGCATGATTTCGCAGATGTGCCATGAGTCGGATGAGCCTATTTTTATAACAAAAAACGGATACGGGGATATGGTTATCATGAGCATGGAAATTATAATTTGGAGGACTACTCATGAATAATAACAAAATGATTTTTGGCGTCTTAATAACTGTTGTTGGCTTGGTGTTTTCAGCATTTAGCTTTATTTACGCAGCTTTGAACCCTTGGGATTATAATGGAATTACTGGATTATTGGGTTCTTTCCTTGGGACTCATATGTTAATCCCATTTATTATTGCAACAATTGTTATGTGTATCGGTATTATGATTTGTTTTTGGGAAGCATATCGTAAATATGAATAAATTCCAATTTGAGAAGTAGTCATTGGGAAGCGGAGGGACGTTCTTTTTGCTTCCCTGCATAGGAGACACAGATGACACAGGGACAGGTTTCTTATCCCTTCCCTTGTCCAGTGAGGTGAAATAGAATGTGGTATGAAAATATGTTTATCGCATTGGAAAATGAGAAGGATGAAGAACGAGCAGCACAGATGTCAGCTTATATGAAGAATAAGTTTCCGTTTTTAGGTATCCCCAGACCAACTGATAAAAATAGTTAAACCATATATCAAGAGTGCTGCAAAAAATGAAGATATAGATTGGGATTTTATAAATCTATGCTGGGAGAAAGATTATCGTGAGGCTCAATATGTTGGAACAGAGTATATCCATTCTATTCAGAAAAAACTCACAGACAAAGATCTTGATAAAATAAAGAAACTGATAATAACAAAACCTTGGTGGGATATTGCAGATGCGCTTGATAAAGTAATAGGAAATCTTGCATTAAAGTATCCTTCGGTCAATGATGAAATGCTTGTATGGAGTATGAGTGATAATCTTTGGCTGAGAAGGGTCGCTATTAATTTTCAAAGAAAGTTAAAGGAAAAGACAAATACGGAACTTTTAGAGAAAATTATTTGTAATAATTTAGGCACAAAGGAGTTCTTCATTAATAAAGCTATTGGCTGGATCTTGAGAGAATACAGCAAGGTGAACCCTGCTTGGGTCAGGGAATTCCTCAAAAAGTATGAATCAAAGCTAGCAAAATTAAGTGTAAGGGAAGCCAGCAAGTATTTGTAGAGGAAGCAAGGGGACGTTCTTTTTGCTTCCCCGCTATAGACATGTAAACAGAACCGATGATCGATCTGGGTTCCTATGACCTGATAATTGACAAGAACGGAGACGGTCAGAACAGCGAACGGTAAACCTATCGGTTCAATATGAGTATACCGTTGCTATCAATAAACACAGCCTGCTTGCTTTAACTTAAACAGGAAAGATAATAGCTTGCCTAGTTCACAGGAGTGGTTCATTCATTGAAATATAAAAACAATATCCATAAAGCCAGATTCATAAACCGTCCCAATCGGTTCATTGCAGAGATAGAAATGGATGGGGCTGTACAAGTCTGCCATGTCAAAAATACCGGGCGATGTAAGGAATTGTTAATACCCGGGAGCCTAGTCTACTTGGAAGAGAACAACAGTCCAAACAGAAAAACAAAATATGATTTGGTTGCAGTTGAGAAGGGGAACTTACTGGTGAACATCGATTCACAGGCTCCCAATAAGGTAGTGAAAGAATGGCTGGAAGCAGGCGGATTATATCCAAATCCCACATTAGTACATCCTGAAGTGAAGTATGGGAATACCCGCATGGATTTTTATCTTGAAGATAAAGAGCGGAAGGCTTTTATTGAGGTAAAAGGCGTAACCTTGGAAAACGATGGGGTGGCAGCTTTTCCAGATGCGCCAACAGAACGAGGTGTAAAACATATATATCACTTGATCGAGCTGTTGCAGGAAGGCTATGAGGCTTATGTTATATTTGTCATCCAGTTTAAACCTGTTAAGTATCTTATCCCAAATGACATAACTCATGCAGAGTTTGGCAAAGCATTGCGAGAAGCTGCCGCAGCAGGTGTGAGTGTTTTAGCTTATGATTGTATTGTAACACCGGATTCAATGGAGTTGGATCAGCTAGTACAGGTTCAATTATGAGGGACAAGGAACCTGTTCCCTTGTCCCACCAAATATCGATAGTCCAAGAAATCATGAAACGGGCGAATTCAGCAGAGACCTAGGGCTATAATGCAATAGCAGATATCAAATTTATTCGCTCATATCATTCATTTCATAGCTGTTTTGCCCAAAGCTCCAATAAGCATTTAGTTCAAGAAATTCACTTAGATAATAGGTTTTAGACCAACCTATCACCTTATTATCAGCGGTATAAAGTTTTTGCTCGATTTCTAACAGCGGGTGATTATCTTCAATATTTAATAGTTTACTAATATTTCCCTGTGATGTTGTAGAGCGTATTTTCAAGCTTTTTTTAATCGAAAACAAAGATTTATTTTTACATGCTAGCTCTGGGAAAGTTGCACATTTAATTTCTCGTTCAACCAAAGGAAGGCCTTTTTCATAAGGCATGTATTTTTCATCATAAGCTACTACTGTGTTATCTGAGAAAAAAAGCCTTTTGATTACAATTACATATCTTTCTTCAGGAAGCTTAAGTTCATTCATTAGATCAGCGTCAGGTGGTATAACATTAACTTCTAGTAGCTTACTAAAAATAGATTGGCCATTGGTGTTATTCATTTCATTAAAGCTCAAAATATATTTGTTTGTTACTGGTTCACGAATAAAGTACCCTTTGCCTGGGGCAGAGTAAATATAACCTGCTTGTTCAAGCAAAGATAGACTTTTTCTAACAGTCACCCTGCTAATATTGTATTCTTCCGCTAATTCATTTTCAGATGGCAACATATCACCGGGTTTTAATAAACCTTTATATATTTTATTTTTTATATTATTGAATAATTGAAGATGGGTCGGTGCTATAATTTCGGATAGTCTGGTAAGATAAAAACAAAATGGCAAAGGAGTAGAAAGCCATGTCAAAAACCAGACAACGATATGATGAGGAATTCAAAAAGAATGCGGTTAAGTTGAGTTA
>JAAYWP010000140.1 GCA_012516535.1 Syntrophomonadaceae bacterium
AACTTTTTTCACCATCCCAGCAACTGTATCGCTTATCTTGCTACCCTCTTTTAGGGCTTTCAAGATTTGTTGCCGCCTTTTCGGCAGCAGCGTTGTCTATCCTATCACCAACCCTGGGACTTTGTCAAGACCTTTTTCAAGAAACCAACATGCGCACTGCAGTAACTATTAACAATACCGCAAAGATCTTACGCAGTATACTTGGCGAGATAACAGCAACACAATGCGCCCCGACATAGGAGCCGATCACTGCACCTATCGCCAAAACCACTGCTAGTTTTAAATTCAAATTATTTAAATTATAATGTTGCCAAGCCCCTACTAAGGCAGTAGGGATAATTACTGCAAGGGATGTGCCGACAGCCTGCTGGATTGGTACTTTAAAAATGTAGGTCAACATGGGGACAAGGATAATCCCCCCTCCAATGCCAAGCAGAGCACTGAACCATCCTGTAGCAAAACCAGCAATTACCTGTAAAATTGGCATATTCTTCAACTCTCTTTCTTTAATTTTAATGGAAAAGGATTTATAACTCTTAAATCATACAATATTATCGTACTTTATGGGGTGATCTTGTGCCGCGTTGGGGCAAAGTTTTGCTTGTTACTACAGCTGTTATCTTCCTTTTTGTGCAGTACGCTGTATTTGTTAAAAAACAATACGAAAAAGAGGAAAAATATCCGCCAACATGGGCACTTTTGGTAAGCAACGCCATCCAAGGCAATTTAGGGAATGGCACTTTCAGCAGCACACCCAACAATTTAAATCTAGAATTATTAGAACCCGGAGATATATTATTGGGAGGCAACCCCGGAGGTTCATATGGACACTACACCCATGCCGGCATCTACATCGGTAATAAGCAGGTAGTTACTATGTATACCAGCACAGGCGTTCATTTGGAACCGCCAGAAGCCTATCACCGCTATCACTGGGCTGCCATTTTAAGGGTTAAAGGCAACCAAAAGCAAAAGAAAGAAGCTATTAAATACTGCAGCTCCCAGCTAGGAGCACCTTTTTTCATTCTCACACCAAAAACCGAAAACGGTCTCTGGTATTGTTCTAAACTAATTTGGGTTGCTTACCTAAAACAGGGCATTGACCTGGATCCATTTAACTCTTATTGGGTTCTTCCCGATGCCTTCATCCACAGCCCACATGTCCAAATCATAGATAAAACAGAGGTGACCTAAGCGATGCACAAACATTTATCAACTCTCCTGTCTATGACATGGAACCTTATTCTGATTCATCTTCTTTTTATTCTGTTAACTCCTCTTATTCTCCACCTAGGCTACTTTTCAGCAGTTCTGACTCTCTGTTATGTTCTCGTATTATTCATCATAGGATTACAGCGTTCACACGCTTTAAATATTTCACCTCTAAAAGTATTAGCAGCAGGCTATTTCAGCCAGTTGCCGGGAATAATACCTTCCATCTTTGTAATTTTCAAAGACCTGTTTCCTTTTCCTGTGGTTGTATTCGAATTTCTGGTCCAAATCTGGCAGACACCCTTTTATCCTGTCTATCCTTTTCTACCGCGCACCAGTGTAGCGGATATTCCCCTCTACTTCATGGTTAACCTTATCATTTCTTTGATTATCCCACTGCTCCCAGCGGCTGGAGCATATGCATCCAAAAGCAAAAAATAACTTTATCCTTTATTTCATAAGCAAATTTTTCCCTGTTGATATGAGGATACTCCAAACGCTGCTGTGTTTTTTAAAGATATCCTCAAGAGCATCAAGAAGTCTGTCCAGCTGTTCACGGGACACAATTAAAGGCGGTTCCAAACGGATAACATTGGGATTGTTCAGTGTGTAAGCTGTTATAATATGATATTTATTCATCAGTTCTCCGGCCACCAATGCTGCCAAGTACTCCTCCACAAGTTTGTTGAGCCTGCCGCCGCTCAGCTTATTTAGGAACCCTCCTGACATCTGTTTGAACTCAATCCCTATCAGCAGTCCCCTTCCCCGCACCTCCTTAATCAAAGAGGGGTACTTTTCCTGGAGATCCTTTAAGCCCTGTAGTAAATAAGCACCCTTTGCCTTTGCCCCTTCTGCCAGGTTTTCTTTGATCATCAGTTCAATGGCGGCAATCCCTGCAGCACAGGCGCGGGCATTCCCTCCAAAGGTAGAGGTGTGGAGAGTGCATTTATCCATTCCCCCAAATGCCTTATCCCAGATCTCTTCAGTCGTGATAAAAGCTGAGATAGGAACAACACCACCGCCCAGGGATTTTCCCAAACACATAACATCAGGTGTGATTCCCTCCCGCTGGCAGGCAAAATTGGTACCTGTGCGGGCAAACCCAGTCTGAATCTCATCAACAATTAACAGTGCTTCATATTGATTACACAGTTCCTGTACCTTTTCGAGATAGCCGTCAGCTGGTACATTGACACCTCCCTCACCTTGTATAGGTTCAATAATAAAAGCTGCCACATCCTTATTTTTCAGTTTTGCTGCCAGTGCATCAGCATCTCCGAAAGGAACCGGTTCACAACCAGGGAGCAGAGGTTTGAATGGATCCCGGTATTTTTTCTTTCCTGTGACCGAAAGGGCACCCATTGTTTTGCCGTGAAATGAACCCTCACAATAAATTATCTTTTGCTTCCCGGTTGCTGCCCTGGCAAGCTTAAGAGAGCCTTCAACAGCTTCTGCGCCGCTGTTGCCCAAAAATGTTCTGCACAGTCCTGCTGGTGTGATTTGTGCTAAATTATAAGCCAGTGCTGCATATAAGGGACTCAATGAAGCCTGCATTAAATTGGGCAGTTCTCCTGCTTGCTGTACTGCTTCGGTAATGTGAGGATGGTTATGTCCAAAGTTAAGAGCGCCATATCCCCCTAAAAAGTCCAAGTATTCATTCCCTTCATCATCCCAAACAGATACTCCCTCAGCCCGGACAAATCTCTTATCAAAATTGATCAGGCTCATCATTGTTGCCAGACCAGAATTGGCATAGTGCTTGTAAAGTTCACGGATATCCCCGCGACTCAATTGTATGGCATCCTTTAAAGTAAGTAGTTCATCCCGCGGTTTCAC
>JAAYWP010000141.1 GCA_012516535.1 Syntrophomonadaceae bacterium
ACAAAAAAGACTGGACTATCTTAGCCCCATACAGTGGCTGAGGCGCTGGGAAAACGGGCACCTTTCAGAAGTGGCTTAGCAAACTGTCCGAAAAAGTGTTGACTTCCCTGGACGCCTATTGAACCGAAAAAAATGTAAAGTACATATGCTAAACCTACACTTCGTTTATGCTTTTCCATTTCACTGTTTAGAATAGCAAGTTGTTTATCTGTCAGATTTTGTTTAACTTCTAAAGACATTAATAATACCTCCTTATTTTTAATTTATTATTCTGTACTGTGCCTTGTTTTTAAATAGGAATTTAGTTATTCCTTTTTTGCAGTCGGGGTTATTATGTTTGTTTTGCCGAGTAGCTAATCTACACTAACCAACAAGAAACTGCTAAATGAATCATTTTTCATAGTCTGGTGAGCTGACCTCAGTTTTTTAATTTCTATAGTTACTGCATTTCAAGTCCCAATACGTTTACCTATCAATTTGGTTCAACTTTTAGCCAAAACATTATTTAATTACAGCCACTTCAGCTATATAGTTAGCAATCACCTCCTCTCTTGTCTCAATCCAACCTTATTAGCTAAGGTTTCTTTGCCGCCTCAGTAAGAATATGATGAGACTCGTGCAGGAAAACAAACTGCTGAGCAATGCAGTTAAGTTCCTAATTTCCCACAATATACAAATGTCGGGAAATGAGCGGGAAACCAGGCTAGCAAGAGCTTTACCAAGGGGAGTTACCTGAGGTCCTAATGTTATGAACTTTATATAAATTTGCACCTTGTCATGGGTATCTAGGGGTTCAAGATAATTTACTCTGAATTAGGTCAACAGGTATTCCGTTTCTGCTTTGGGAAAGAGTCAGCAAAGGTCTGTTTTTGCGGATGGCTAGATTTTTATTCTTTTAGCTTTCCTGAAGGGGAATTGTTACCATTTGTAGGATGTCAGGTTAAGCTTCGATGGGGTACTCTTCAATTCCTGTTTTTACCTGCGGAATTATTTTAATCTAGCTCGCTCTAAGTAAATGCTGCTTGTCAACATGAGTTAGGGGTTAGATGGTGGGAGAGCAGGAGGAATACTTCTGCCTCATGATATCCTACCTTCAGAACATGAATTAGTTGCCAAATACAAAATCAGCAGGACAACTATTCGCCAGGTGAACCCCTTTTCTGTTTGATTACCAATATTTTACTCTTTATGATAGCATAAACCCACATTTATCGCAATCTACATAAAGTTTGCGTCAAAATCTTATGCTCTTAGGATCTGAAATATTACAGCGCTTTTTTTGTTCTGTAAATCCTTCATTCATTGCTATTTCTAAAATAAAAAAAAATCTGCTTGTAACCTATTGCTTTTCCATAATCCATTAATAGGACACAGGGCAGTAGTCGCTACGAATACCCAACAGGAAAACCCACTACTCCATCCGGGGAGTTAACTTGCTTGATAAACAAAATCCCACGACGCTTTAGTCGTGGGAGTATGTAAAAGAAATCATTAGACAGGAAAGTGGCAGGTTTTATTTTGCGCTTAATGTCTTGTTTCCACTCCAGGCCTAAGCAGTAAGCTGATAGCCCACAGCCCTGCCAGACCGATGATGGTGTAAATGACCCTGCTGATTGGGTTGGCACTTCCCCCAAATAAGGCGGCTACCAGATCATATCTGGCCACTCCCACCAGCAGCCAATTAATAGCACCGATGATGACAAGGACCAATGCTGTTTTGTCAAGTGCAGACATCTAATGACCTCCTTCTTGTTGGCTTTTTATAAAATAACCGTTATTCAAGAAAATATACATTGAAAATATACATTGGGAGGTCATTATCCTGCCTATGGTAGCACAGGCATGATCAGGGAACTAGGGTTTTATACCAGATTTTCCGGGTTTAAACAGCTTAGCTCTGGGAGCACAAACCGCCCATCTTTTCTGATCAAAACACCATCGAAATATATTTCACCACCACCATATTCCGGTGTTTGTATCAAGACCAGATCCCAGTGCAGTGCCGATCTATTCCCGTTGAAACAGTCATCATAGGCACTGCCTGGTGTAAAATGTATGGAGCCGGCGATCTTTTCATCAAAAAGAGTGTCTTTGATAGGTTTTGTGATATAAGGATTGAGCCCAAAGGAGAACTCCCCTACATATCTGGCACCTTCATCGATATCGAATACCTTATTGATCCTATCGCTGTTATTGGCTTCAGCCCGAACAATTCTTCCCTCTTTAAATTCCAGGGAAATGTTTTCATAGGTAAAGCCCTGGTGCAGGGAAGGCGTGTTATAGGTGATTTTCCCATTCACTGAGTCCCGAACCGGGGCTGTATAGACCTCACCATCGGGGATATTCCGTTTGCCATCGCATTTGACTGCAGGTAGGCCCTTGATGGAAAACTCCAGGTCTGTGCCCGGGCCCTTGATCTTTACTTTGTCAGTTTTATTGATCAATTCTACTAGCGGTTCCATAGCCTGGGACATCTTGCGATAATCCAGGTTGCAGACCTTAAAATAAAAATCTTCAAAGGCTTCAGTGCTCATATTGGCCTGTTGCGCCATAGAGGGGTTAGGATAGCGCAGGACCACCCATTTGGTATGAGGTACCCGGATCTTACCGTGTACCTCATGCCAGTAATATTTTTCATAGAGTTCGATATTTTCTGGGGGCACATCGGAAAGTTCGGCTATGTTGTCTCCTGAACGGATCCCGATATAAGCCTGCATTTCCCTCATCACTGTACCTTCAAATCCCGCTTTCATCTCCATCTGCTCTCTGCTGGCATTCATCAAAATGGCTCGTTCCACAGTGTTGTTTTTGATTATGACAAAGGGAAGCCCGCCAGCTGCATAAACCTCTTTGATCAGTTCTTTAACCAGCTGACTTTCCAGACCTATAGCTTCAATCAGGATTTTTTCTCCCTTTTGCAGTTCACAGGAATAGTTGACCAGGTTCTTTGCCAGTGTGCTTATTCTTGGGTCCTTCACTGTAATTTACCTCCATTAGTAAGATTGCTGCTGCCCTTAACTTTTACCTAATGGGCTGGTCATAATTATAGATCAAGCACAGTATGGAAGGAAATCACACCATTCCATAATAGATTTCATTGGAAAGTGATTGCCACTGTGATAAAATAATCACATGCGGGAGGTAGTTTTGCGATCATCCGCCGCAAGACCCACTTTTTTAAAGGTGTGAGGAAGGCGGTTTTTTTGATGTCAATTCAAGTTGGAAAAGGATTACAGAGGTGAAAAAATGAAAGGTACTGTTGCGGGAGTTTGTATTAGTGAGCAGCGGGGCACAGGAAAGATAAATGTGGGAAAAGGCTATCTGGAAAAGGATAAGGGATTGGTTGGGGATGCCCATGCCGGTACTGAAAGGCAGGTCAGTGTCCTCACATGGGAACTAATGGAAAAGGTTGCCTCTGAAGGGGGTTTTTCTGCTTCTCCAGGAGATTTTGCAGAGAATATCACCATCAAGGGTATAGATATAGACGAAATGGTCATCGGTTCCTATCTGCGGATAGGCAATGCCCAATTGGAGGTTGTGCAGATCGGCAAGGTACTTGATGAAACCCATACCTTTAATTTCCATGGAAGGGTACCGCTGGCTCATGAAGGGCGGTTTTGTCGTGTTGTGTGCAGCGGCTGGGTTTCTATCGGAGACATTGTAGAGTTAATCAAGCCTTCAAAGTAGTGTGCTCATACTGTGAAATGATAAACAGAGTGCCTCAACTGAATGAAAAGTTTATTATGAACCTAATAGGGAAATATTGGACAACAAGGGCGGATTTGAGTTGGCTAAAGCAATTATGTTCCAGGGGACATCTTCTCATGTAGGAAAGAGCATTTTAGCGACAGCTCTCTGTCGAATTTTTTATCAGGACGGCTACCGGGTGGCTCCTTTTAAGGCCCAGAATATGACCCGCAACTCATATCTGACTGAAGAGGGGCTGGAAATGGGGAAGTCCCAGGCGATTCAAGCAAGAGCAGCCGGGCTTGCACCTAGGGTGGAAATGAACCCGGTTCTGATCAAACCGGTCAGCAACAGTTCTGCCCAGATAATTGTCAATGGCAGGCCAATGGGGGATATGAGCGACAGGGATTATTATGAGGGTAA
Organism: Syntrophomonadaceae bacterium; assembly: GCA_012516535.1. Taxonomy (GTDB): domain Bacteria; phylum Bacillota; class DSM-12270; order Thermacetogeniales; family Thermacetogeniaceae; genus DTU068. The sequence continues at coordinate 4,111 of JAAYWP010000141.1, forward strand.
AAACCTGATACTTTTTGAAGAGATTAAAAAGGCTTTGGCAACCCTGCAGCGGGATTTTGAGGTTATTGTGATCGAAGGTGCAGGGAGCCCAGCGGAGATCAACCTCAAGGACAGGGATCTAGCTAATATGCGCACTGCCCTTCTGGCTGAGGCTCCGGTGCTGCTGGTAGCAGATATTCAACGAGGCGGTGCTTTGGCTTCTGTTGTGGGTACACTGGAGCTTCTGGAAGCTGATGAACGAGCTCTTGTGAAGGGTATTGTGATCAATAGATTCTGTGGAAAACTTTCACTGCTGAAGCCTGCACTTGATTTTCTGGAGCAGAAGACAGGTAAGCCGGTTGTGGGGGTAATACCTTTGATGGAGATCAACCTCCCTGAAGAGGATTCTCTGGGCTCTGATGACCATAAAGTGATTGAAGCTTTGGATTGGGATAAGGAATTCGATCAACTGGCAGCTTCCTGCCGCAGGCATCTGGACATGGATAAAATTTATCAATTGCTAGGGTAGTTGTTGGCCATTGAGCCATTATTTTTTATTCGGTATAATGTCTAAGTAATGCAATTTATATTGTAAGGTGATCATGGACTCATGAAAAAAGAGCAGTTATTTAAAGCGGCAGGTATTATAACAGCCGCCTCCATCATCAGCAAGGTTCTGGGCTTTTTTCGGGAAACCGCCTTGGCAGGTGTTTTTGGAGCAACCACTGCAACAGATGCCTATTTGGTAGCAACCATCATTCCGTGGATGCTCTTTTCTGTGATCAGCACTGCCTTATCCACAACACTGATACCGGTCTACACCAGACGTGTTCATGAAGCAGGGGATGAAGCCGGCCTGCGCTTTATTAACACACTGGTTAACTTCATTCTAGTTATTTGTCTTATCATGATCATAGCAGGGGTCTTTGCTGCTCCCTGGATCGTCAAAATTGTCGCCCCGGGATTTCGTGGTGAGGCAGTTGATTTGACAATATTTTTAACCAGGCTCTTGCTGCCCATGATGGTTTTCCATGCTTTGACTGCGGTGTTCACAGGCTATCTGCAGGCTGTAGAGCGTTTTACCTGGCCTGCTTTAGTAGGGATCCCATTTAATGTGGTAATGATCATAGCAATCATCATCTCTGGGGTGAGTTTTGGTATTGCCGGTGTAGCTGTGGGCAGTGTGCTGGCAACAGCATGCCAGATGGTGGTTATGCTTCCTGGTTTAATCAGGGTGAAATACAGATATCAGCCGCTGATCGATTGGAAAGACCCAGGCTTTCGGCAGGTGGGTAAGCTGATCGTCCCCATTCTGCTGGCAACCGGTGCTGGACAGTTGGGGATTATCGTCAACAGGATGCTGGCTTCCGGTCTGGCAGAGGGCAGTATTTCAGCTTTAAATTTTGGAACACGGCTCACACAGCTGCCTTTGGGGATCTTTATCATGGCGGTGACCACTGTGCTCTATCCCACCTTCTCTCAGATGGCGGCACAGCGTGATATGCATGGACTGCGCCGTGCGATGATAGCAGGTGTAAGGTCCAGTATTTTTTTAATCATCCCCATGGCAGTGGGGCTGATTGTACTCCGGGAACCCATAGTCAGAGTGCTCTTTGAACGTGGTGCATTTGATGCTAAAGCAACTGATATGACTGCCTATGCGGTACTGTTCTTAAGCTTAGGATTACTCCCTATGGCTCTGCGGGAGGTAATCAGTCGAGTCTATTTTGCCCTGCAGGATACTGTAACCCCGATGATGCTTGGCATTGTTGCAGTTGTGGTAAATATTGTTTTGAACTTTGTTCTGGTCCGCCCCTTTGCTCATGGGGGGTTAGCCCTGGCCACATCTATCGCCTCTTTAATTGCGGTGATTATCCTGTTTTGGGTTTTGCGCAGAAGGTTGGGCAGCCTAGGGGGCATGGAGATGTGGGACAGCCTCTGGCGTGTTTCCCTGGCTTCTGGAGTAATGTATGTTGGTGTTGATCTTCTATGGAAGACATTGGTGATGATCTATCCAAATCCGGGGTTTTTCTTGGAGGCTGGTTTGCTTACAGCAGTTATCTGTGCCGGAGTGGCTATCTATGCTGTTGGAGCCTATATTCTAGGCTTGCCGGAACTCAAGCTGTGCATTGATTATGCAGGTAAGATATTGAGACGCCTTTTCAGCAGACGGAGTGAAGTTGCTGGGCATGATATCGGCTAGTGCATAGAAGGGAAAAGGGCTCCTCTTTGGGGAGCCCTTGTTTATTAAAAAGTTATTTTCTCAAATCGATAAAGCGGTCCTTTAATTTTTTTCTCACCTGAGGCAAGGTAGTGTACTCCATTTCATCCAATGGGAGACGATGGGGTTCAAATGGGCCCATGCGGCGCATGTAGTTGGCTATTCTGTTTGCCTCCTTCCGGGCGCTGTCAAAGGCCGGGTCATCAAACAGATCCTGTGGACCCACCAGTTTTCCCTCAGCCAGTTGGAATCCCAGGGCTACTACCCGTGCTGGGCCGTCAAACCTGGTGGGGCGAGCCTCCTTCATACTGACCGGCATCAGGGGGCCGTTATGGGATCCCCGCATCCAGCCAGCAACCAGATGAGGATAGGTGAAGGGTTCCAGTGCTTCACCAACAGCCGGATATCCGCTCTGGCAGCGGACGATACAGACCGGATCATCCTTTCCTATATAGCGGCCTGCCATCAGGTTCAATCGCTGGGTACTGGAAACAGCAGCTATATCCTTTGTTTCCCTGTGGAAGATGCGCTTGATACAGAAGCGACCCGGTGCCCCGATAAAGACCAGCATGTCATAGATATCTTCTGGTGTGGAGAAAATGATTTTTTTGTTTTCAATGGTATCTCTGACATCAAAATCAAAGCCATTATGCATCTTCGGATCGATCACCAGTCCGATGGTGTTGAAGGGATCGGCGAACATTTTGTAAAGGGGTAGATTCCAGGCGCCGGGTTCTGTTTTATCTGCCATAAAAACGATCACAGGTTCACTCTGCCGCTCTTCAAATTCCATTTCAGCTATCCCTGGCCCAAGCCCTTTGATGTTACCGGAGAAGGCGTCCCCTAGTAGATCCTGTCCAGCACCATATTGTTTCAGTTTTTTTGCCACCTCTGTACACTCAACAAAGGTGTCCCAGGCCAGCTGGTGGATCTCACCATTGTTACGACCTGCCTCATGGGTCATGATCAGGTTGATGTCATCACCTACATGTGCAACATAAAAGTCTATGAGAAGCGGGTTCCCAGACAGCTTCTCTCTTGCTTTTTCTAAAAGCTCAGGGTGAACGCCGGTATGACCTACACAGCCTCCAACATCTGCCTTGATTACTGATAGGGTTATTTTTTTCCCCATATGTGATTGGTCCTCCTCTTCAAATGTGTTATACTAATTCATATTTATGTTATACATTACGACACTAGGATTGATGTTTCCTTCAGAGGCAATAAAAATATTTTGGTGCCAAATAAAACATGTAATGGTATGATATGTTATTTATGTCATCGAAAACCCCATATCCAAATAACAACTGAACAGCTGATAGAAGAAGGATTAAGGGTGTAAATGGCGAAATAGTTTAGAAAATATCGTTAACTAAGGGGATGGCTGGTTTGAAGAAGAAAAAGGTAAAAAAGGCTATAATTCCTGCAGCTGGATGGGGGACCCGTTTCCTACCGGCTACCAAGGCACAACCCAAAGAAATGCTTCCGATTGTTGATAAACCGGCAATCCAGTACACTGTTGAGGAGGCTGTTGCTTCCGGGATTGAGGATATTATCATAGTTACCGGAAAGAATAAACGCGCTATCGAGGATCATTTTGACAGAGCCATTGAATTGGAGCTTGTATTAAAAGAAAATGGTCAGGATGATCTATTAAACCTGATCGAGGATATATCCAATATGGTTGATATCCATTATGTGCGGCAGAAGGAAGCGCTGGGTTTGGGACATGCCATTTACTGCGCCAGAAAATTTATTGGCGATGAACCCTTTGCTGTACTACTAGGTGATGATTTAATCGATGCTCAGGTACCCTGCCTGCGGCAGTTGATGGACATCTATGATCAATACCAGGCATCAGTGCTGGCTGTTCAAGAAGTACGAAGAGAAGATGTATCACGGTATGGTATTGTCAAACCAATGGAAGGTGAAGACCCAGCAGGAAAGAGCCATTTCAGGGTAGAGGACCTGGTAGAAAAGCCTGCTATAGATGAAGCTCCCTCTAACTTTGCAGTGATTGGGCGCTATATCATCAATCCTGAGGTTTTCGAAATTCTGGGTAGAACAAAACCTGGTGCAGGAGGAGAAATCCAACTGACCGATGCACTGGGAGAGTTGGCAAAAACACAACCCATTTATGCTTGTGCATTTACTGGGGAAAGATATGATGTAGGGGATAAACTCGGTTTCCTTGAAGCCACTGTGATGTACGCTCTGGCTAATCCGGAACTGGGTCCTGACTTTCGCAAATTTTTAAAGAAGCTTGCAAAAAATGGGGGTGATAGTTGATGCGGGAAAGGGTGGAGGCTGTTTTAGACAAGGTGCGCCCGATGCTCCAGCGTGATGGAGGGGATGTTGAACTCGTTGATGTTGATGATAATGGAGTGGTCAAGGTTCGTCTCAAAGGTGCCTGCGGCGGCTGACCGATGGCCATCGTTACCCTGAAAATGGGAATTGAGCGGTCGCTCAAGCAGCAGATTCCAGAAGTA
>JAAYWP010000023.1 GCA_012516535.1 Syntrophomonadaceae bacterium
CCGATAGACATCAATGAAGAGGTAAAAAGGTCTTATCTGGACTATGCCATGAGTGTCATCGTAGGCAGGGCTCTGCCCGATGTGCGGGATGGACTTAAACCGGTGCAGAGAAGAATTTTATATGCTATGTATGATGCGGGCATAACCCCAGATAAGCCTTATAAAAAGAGTGCTGTTGTAGTGGGTAATGTGCTGGCACGCTACCATCCTCATGGGGATGCTGCTGTCTATGATGCCTTGGTTCGCCTGGCTCAGGATTTTGTCTGCCGCTACACTTTAGTGGACGGACACGGCAACTTCGGTTCCATAGATGGAGATTCACCAGCGGCCATGCGTTATACAGAGGTGAGGCTGGCACCTATCTCCCTGCAGATGCTGGCAGATATTGAACAAGAAACTGTGGATTTTGTTCCTAACTATGATGAATCCTTAAAGGAACCGGCGGTTCTGCCCAGCCGGATTCCCAACCTTTTGGTCAATGGTTCTGCAGGGATCGCAGTAGGGATGGCTACTAATATTCCTCCCCATAACTTGAGCGAGGTCATCGATGGGCTTGTTCATTTGATCGATCACCCTGAGGCAACCATTGATGATCTGATGAAACACATACCTGGCCCTGATTTCCCTTCAGCAGGCTTTATATTAGGCCGTGACGGCATCAGGGATGCCTATACCAAGGGCCGGGGGTCCGTGGTGATGAGGGGCAAGGCAGAGATCGAGAAGGGGCCGGGAAATAAGACACGGATTGTGATCACTGAACTGCCCTATCAGGTCAATAAAGCCCGTTTGATCGAGAGAATCGCGGAACTGGTGCGGGAGAAGAAGATCGAAGGGGTAAGCGATCTCCGTGATGAGTCGGACCGCACCGGTATGAGGATTGTTATTGATGTGAAAAGGGATGCCAATCCCCAGGTGATTCTGAACAGGTTGTATAAACACACCAAACTGCAGGATACCTTTGGTGTGATTATGATCGCCTTGGTTGATGGGGAACCCCGAACCCTCAATTTGAAACAGCTATTGGATCATTATCTGCAGCACCAGATCACTGTTACCAGGCGCAGATCCCAGTACCAATTGAGGCGCGCCCAGGAAAGATTGCACATTGTAGAGGGTTTGGTTATAGCCCTTGATCACATCGATGAGGTGATCAATCTGATCAGGTCCTCCCGAACCGACCAGGAGGCCCGCAGCGGTTTGATGGAGCAGTTTGGCCTCAGTGAGCTACAGGCCCAGGCTATTTTGGATATGAGGCTGAAGCGCTTGACTGGTCTAGAACGGGAAAAGGTATTGGATGAAAAGCAAGAGTTGGAAAAGAGGATCAGATATCTGGAAGCACTGCTGGCCAGTGAGCAGAAGATCAGGGGTGTTGTGCGCAAAGAACTTCTGGAGGTTAAGAAAAAGTTCGGAGATGAGCGCAGAACTGTGATCACCGCTAAGAAATCGGAGTTTAAAGTAGAGGATATCATTCCTGATGAATATGTTGTGGTCACCTTGACCAGGCGCGGGTATATTAAAAGGATCCCGGTGAACACCTACAAGGGTCAGCACAGAGGAGGGAGGGGGATCACCGCCCTGACCACGATAGATGGGGATCTGGTGGAACAGCTTTTTGTGGCCTCTACCCACAGCTACCTGCTCTTTTTCACAAATAGAGGAAAGGTCTACAGGATCAAGGTCTATGAAATCCCTGAAGGATCCCGGCAGGCCAAGGGAACCGCACTGGTCAACCTCATTCCTTTGGAAGGTGATGAGTTTGTTACTGCTTTAATCCCCTTGAAGGAGTTCAGAGATGACCGCTACCTGTTTATGGCTACCAGACAGGGTCTTGTGAAAAAGGGTGTTTTAAGCGATTATGATGCTGTGAGAAGGGATGGGCTGATCGCCATCCGCTTACGCCCAGCTGATGAACTGATCGGTGTAAGGCTTACAGAAGGAGACTGCGATATAATGCTGGTAACCAAAAACGGAAAAGCACTTTGTTTCAATGAAAGGGATGTGCGCAGTATGGGTAGAACAGCCTATGGTGTCTTGGGTATACGGCTGGATAATGGTGATGAAGTTGTGGGTATGGAACGGCTGGGGCAGGCTGATCAGGTGCTGGTGGTCACAGATAAGGGCTATGGCAAACGCACTGAATTGAAGGAATACCGCTTGCAGAAGAGGGGCGGCAAGGGGATCATCACTTTAAAGGTTACAGAGCGCAATGGACAGCTGGTGTCTGCTAAAGTTGTTAATGAACGGGATGAAGTACTCTTGATGAGCAGTGATGACATCATCATCCGCATCCCGGTCAAAGAGATCAGCCTACAGGGGCGAAATACACAGGGTGTCAGGCTGATGCGCTTGAATGAAAATGAACGGGTGGTGGCGGTGGCTAAAGTGCCTCCGGCAAGCATCAATGATGTGGAAAAAGTAGATTAACCTATTGCCTGCAGTTGGTAGGTAAAGTAAAATAAATTACTGACCTTGTTTAAAACGAAGGGACGGGAATCAAGATGAAGAAGGATTTAGTAAACAAATTTATCGGCGGTGTGATCATGGATGTGACCACACCTGAGCAGGCAAAAATCGCCGAAGCTGCGGGTGCCTGTGCAGTAATGGCTTTAGAGCGAGTTCCCGCTGATATCCGGGCAGCAGGCGGTGTGGCCCGCATGGCTGATCCCGATGTGATTTTGCGGATTATGGATGTTGTTTCCATTCCGGTGATGGCCAAAGTGCGCATTGGCCATTTTGTGGAAGCTCAGATTTTAGAAGCTTTGGGTGTCGATTTTATTGATGAAAGTGAGGTTCTCACACCAGCTGATGAGGACTATCATATCGACAAACAGCAGTTCAAGGTGCCTTTTGTCTGTGGTGCCCGCAACCTGGGAGAGGCACTGCGCAGGATCGGTGAAGGTGCGGCTATGATCCGCACTAAAGGTGAGGCGGGAACGGGAAATATTGTTGAGGCTGTGCGCCATATGAGGACTGTACAGGACGAGATCCGCTGGGTCAAAGGGCTGCCGAAAGAGGAGTTGATGGCTGCAGCCAAAAAACTGGGAGCACCCTATGAGTTGGTGAAAGAGGTGGCCTCAACAGGAAAACTGCCTGTGGTCAATTTTGCGGCTGGTGGGGTGGCAACACCTGCTGATGCAGCTCTAATGATGCAGTTAGGAGCTGATGGTGTTTTTGTGGGTTCAGGAATTTTTAAATCTTCGGACCCAGAAGCAAGGGCTAAAGCTATTGTGGCTGCTGTGGCTAACTATAATGACCCCAAGGTCTTGGCCGAGGTCTCCCGGGGGCTGGGTGAGGCTATGCCTGGTCTGGATATCAGCAGCATACCTCTTGAAGCTCGCCTGGCTGGAAGAGGCGGGGAATAAAAGCATAAATGTTGCTCTGGGGTTAGCAGTATTTACTTTTTAAGATAATATTAAGGCCGGTACAGGGCATAGAGAAATCTATGCCTTTCTTAAATTTTTGCTAGATCGAATAAAAGATTTCCATTAAAATATTAAAGAAATTCAAAACGGAAAAACTGACATAGTCGAAAGGCGGGGCCTATTGTTTCAATAAATAGCTACCAGGGAGGATAAACTGTTAATAGCAGTAACACTGTACTGGCAGGGATGTAATTACAGAGCTGCTGACCACCACCTGGTACCAAATTTCATGTGAAAGGGTGTAAGATGTGCGTTTGGAAGTGGGAAATATTTTGATCAAGGATATCCAGTTTGGGGAAAGGACAGAAGTAAAAAAAGGGGTTCTTTTTATAAACAAAGATGAATTAGCCCAGGTTACCGGTGCTGATGATCTGATAGCATCAGTGGAAGTTTATCTAGCCAAACCAGGTGAAGAAATAAGGATCATCCCTGTGAAGGATGTGATCGAACCCCGGATTAAGGTATCAGGGAAGGGAGGGGTTTTCCCTGGTTTGATCAGTAAAGTGGATACTGTTGGGGAGGGGAGAACCCATGTCCTTAAGGGTGCAGCTGTAGTAACAACCGGGAAGATAGTCGGTTTCCAGGAGGGTTTAATCGATATGACTGGGCCTGGTGCAGAATACACACCCTTTTCTAAAACCATGAATGTTGTGCTAAAGGTAGATCCTGTTGAAGGGCTGCACCAGCATGAGCACGAAAGGGTAGTAAGGCTGGCAGGCTTAAGGGCAGCAGAGTACCTGGGCAGGGCAGGACAGAGTGTTGAGCCTGATCATATTGAGGTTTATGAAACAAAGCCGCTGCCGGAGCAGGTAAAGGAATACCCGGATCTACCAAAAGTGGTTTATGTATATATGCTGATCACCCAGGGGCTTTTGCACGATAGCTTTTTCTATGGTGTTGATGCCAAACAGATCGTTCCCACTTTTATTTATCCGACAGAGGTGATGGATGGGGCAGTGGTTAGCGGGAATTGTGTTTCCGCCTGTGACAAAAATCTCACCTATATCCATCAAAACAACCCGGTGATCCAGGACCTCTATGAGCGGCATGGCAAAGACTTGAATTTTATCGGCTGTGTGATCACCAATGAGAATGTAACTTTAGCTGATAAAGAACGCTCCTCCAACATGACCGCTAAACTGGTAGAGTTTCTCGGTGCAGATGGAGTGATTATTACTGAGGAGGGTTTTGGCAACCCTGATACTGATATGGTCATGCTCTGCTATAAGATCGAGGAAAAAGGGATTAAAACCGTTTTGATCACAAATGAGTATGCAGGAAGGGATGGTGCCTCCCAGTCCTTGGCTGATTCCACTGAAAAGGGAGATGCTGTGGTTTCCACAGGGAATTCCAATGAGATCATTAAACTTCCTCCCATGAAAACAGTGATCGGCTATCCGGAGGTTGCTGATATTATTGCTGGAGGGAGTGACGGCAGTTTAGCTGAAGATGGGAGCATCACCGCTGAGATTCAGGTTATTATAGGAGCTACCAATGAAATGGGATATGGCTTATTAACAGCAAAGGCGAGATAATCCATTAGTGAAGAGGGGATAATTTCATGACCATTAGAATTGTGCACTTTATTAATCAGTTTTTTGCAGGGATCGGTGGAGAAGAAAAGGCTGACCACAGGCCTGAGGTGCGAGAGGGAGCAGTGGGCCCTGGTATCGCTTTTAAAGAGGCTTTTGGTGAAGAAGCGGAGATAGTGGCGACAGTTGTTTGTGGTGACTCATATTTTAATGAAAACATGGCAGCTGCCGTAGATGAAGTGATCTCCATGATGGAAAATTACAGGCCTGACCTGGTCATCTGCGGGCCAGCGTTCAATGCCGGCCGCTATGGTATCGCCTGTGGTGCTGTGGCTGAAACAGTTGTTAACCGGCTGGGCATTCCGGTGGTTGCCGGCATGTATCCGGAGAACCCCGGTGTTGATATGTATAAAAAGTCTGCCTATATCATAGAAACATCAAAAACTGCGGCAGGGATGAGAAAAGCAGTAACCCCTATGGCCAGGCTGGCCTTAAAGCTTGCCCGGGGTGAAGAGCTCGGTTCACCTGAAGAGGAAGGCTATATTCCTAGGGGAATCCGCAAAAACCAGTTTGCAGCTGAGCGGGGTTCCAAGCGGGCTGTGGAGATGCTGCTCAAAAAGCTCGAAGGTGAGGAATACACCACTGAGTACCCGATGCCGGTCTTTGACCGGGTTGCTCCTGCTGCAGCGATCAAAGACATCAAAAAGGCAAAGATCGCCCTTGTTTCATCAGGGGGCCCTGTTCCCAAAGGTAACCCGGACCGGATCGAATCATCAAGCGCCACCAAATTCGGTAAGTACAGCCTGCAGTGGCTTGATGATCTGAACCCTGGGAACAGTGAAACAGCACATGGCGGTTATGACCCGGTCTATGCTAATGAGGATTTGGACAGGGTCCTGCCAGTGGATGTTCTCAGAGAGATGGAAAAGGCAGGTGAAATCGGCTCACTGCACGAGTACTGGTATGCCACAGTGGGGAATGGAACTTCTGTAGCCAATGCCAGGAGATTTGCCACTGAAATAGCAAAGGAACTGAACGTTGCCGGTGTTGATGCGGTGATCCTCACCTCTACATGAGGGACCTGTACTCGTTGCGGTGCAACGATGGTAAAAGAAATCGAAAAAACAGGCCTGCCTGTGGTGCATGTGTGTACAATTGTGCCTATCTCTTTGACCGTTGGCGCCAACAGGATTGTTCCTGCTGTTGCCATACCCCATCCCCTGGGGAATCCATCATTGGGCAGGGATGATGAGAAAAAACTGCGCAGGAAACTGATAGAGAAGGCATTAAATGCTTTGCAGACTGAGGTTAGCGGACAAACCGTATTTGAATAAAATAGTTTTAAAAGATGTTGCCAAAGGTTTTTTTCTGTGCTATAATTGCAGTCAAACTTAAAAGGGATAATGTGATGATGGGGACTAGTAGGTTTGCTTTACCTTGGACAGAGAGCCGGCGGTCGGTGGAAGCCGGCAGGTGGGCATGCTGAATCCACCCCTGAACTGCTCTGAAAACCGGTAGGGATAAGGAGCACAGGTTGTTCTGTTATCGACTTCAAAGAGGATGCTGTTTTTGAGCAGCATCAAATTGGGTGGCAACGCGGGTATTTACTCCCGTCCCATAGGGGGCGGGAGTTTTTGTTTTTACCCAGTATGATCAGCTGATCGATCTTATTGACCGATAGCACCGCGCAAAGTGGTGTTACCCTATTTAATTATTTTGCCGAGGAGGATTCTGGTATGAAAAAACAGTATTTATTGTTGCCTGGGCCGACCCCTGTACCTTCCCAAGTTTTACGAGGGTTGGCCAAACCGATGATCAACCATCGGGGACCTGAGTTTAAAAAACTACTCACCGAGGTGTCCGAAGGATTAAAAGAAGTATTTTCTACGGAAAACGATGTGCTCATTTTTCCCTCCGCAGGCACCGGTGGGATGGAAGCGGCTGTGGTCAATTTCATCTCTCCGGGAGAGAAAGTATTGGTGGTTTCCATCGGTAATTTCGGTGACCGCTTTGCAGAGATCTGCAGGCGTTTTGGAGCTATAGTAGAAAAACTGGATTTCCCCTGGGGGACTGCGGCGGATCCCGCTGTCCTGGAGGATCGCATAAAAAAAGACACCGATCAAGAGATTAAAGCTGTTTTTGTGACCCATAATGAGACATCAACAGGTGTGACCAATGATCTGCCTCAACTGCGGGCAGCTTTAGGGGATCACCCTGCACTCTTTATCGTGGATTCTGTGAGCGGATTGGGAGCTATGCCATTGGAAACCGATGCCTGGAAGCTGGATGTGGTTGTGGCCGGTTCCCAAAAGAGCTTTATGCTGCCACCCGGGCTCTCCTTTGTTTCAGTGAGCGAAAGAGCCTGGGAAAGGGCTGAAAAGTGCACCAACCCCCGCTACTACTGGGACCTTAGGGCTGCGAGGGAATTCGCTCAAAAGGGGCAGACACCCTATACACCGGCACTGCCTCAGCTTACCGGACTGGTGGAGTCATTAAAGATGATTAAAGAGGAGGGCAAGGAGAATGTTATTGCCCGGCACCGCATGCTGCGGGATATGGTGCGCTCAGGTGTGCGTGCTCTTGGGCTCTCACTCTTGGCTGAGGATGATGTGGCATCAACAGCAGTTACCGCTGTTTTGGCACCTGAGGGAATAGCAGCAGATACCATCCGCAGCACCATGAGGGAGAAGTTTAATGTGGTGGTGGCCGGGGGACAGAGCAAGCTGAAAAATAAGATCTTTCGCATCGGCCACCTGGGCTATGTTCAGGAATTGGATATTCTGGCTGCACTGGCAGCTTTGGAGATGTCACTGGCTCTCTGCGGATATCAGGTGAATATCGGACAGGGAGTTCGGGCTGCCCAGGAGGTTGTCATGAAAGAATTGGCTTGAAAGGAGGAAGAAAAGGTGAATGAGCGACCGAAAATTCTTGTCGGCGATAAAATAGTTGATCAAGCCCTGGAGATGCTGAGGGCAGAAGCGGATGTTGATGTGAGAATAGGGATCGAACAGCCTGAATTAGAGGAGATCATAGAAAACTATGATGCACTGATCGTGCGCAGCAAACCTCTGGTAACTGAGGAGGTTTTGAAAAGGGGAAAAAGGCTGAAGGTTGTGGGGCGTGCCGGTAATGGTGTGGATAACATCAATTTAGAGGCAGCAACCCGCCAGGGGGTTGTTGTAGTGAACACCCCGGACAGCAACAGCTTTTCAGCAGGGGAACAGACTATCGCCCTGATGCTGGCCTCAGCCCGGAACCTTCCCCAGGCACATATTGTTGTGAAAGGCGGCGGTTGGGGACGCAGCCGTTTTATGGGAAGTGAGCTTTATGGCAAAACTGTGGGTATTGTGGGTTTAGGCAGGATCGGGTCCTTTGTGGCCACCCGCCTCAAAGCCTTCAATATGCGGGTGATCGCCTATGACCCCTATATCCCTTTAGAGCGCTTTAAGCGCTTCGGTGCTGAGCGCATGGAGACCCTGAACGATCTGGTGCGAGAGTCGGATTTCATTACCGTCCATACCCCGAAAACCGAGGAAACCATAGGGATGATCGGAATGGAGCAGTTCAAGATAGCCAAACGGGGTGTAAGGGTGGTTAACTGTGCCAGGGGAGGCATTATCGATGAAGAGGCTTTGGCCTGGGCGCTTAAGGAGGGGATAGTTGCCAGCGCTGCTCTGGATGTTTTCACTAAAGAACCCTGTACAGGCAACCCTCTATTAGAGTTTGACAATGTGGTGGTTACCCCCCACCTGGGTGCCACTACCTTTGAAGCCCAGCACCGGGTGGGAACAGACCTGGCCAATTATGTGCTCTCTGCTCTCAGAGGGGAGATCGTCCCCAATACGGTGAATATCCCCTGTTTGCTGGGAGAGGAAATAGACACCATGCGGCCCTTTTTGGAATTAGCCGAATATTTAGGCAAACTCTATTATCAGCTGGAAAAAACGCCAGCAGACCGGGTTCAGCTTACCTACCATGGAGAGATTGCCCAAAAAGAGACAGGAATGCTGACCCTGGCATTTTTGAAAGGGCTGCTTACACCGGTGATGGGGGATCAGGTGAACTTGGTCAATGTTTCCTGGCTTGCTGAAAACAGGGGGATCAAGGTCTATGAACAAAGGGAAGAGGAGACCAAAACAGGCCATATGAATTTGATCACAGCTAAATTTGCTTCAAATGGTGTCAAAGCTGAATACGCAGGAACGCTGGCCTGGGACCGCACCCCCCGGATCGTGCAGATCAATGAGTATCAGTTTGATGTGATACCGACCCAGTATATGCTTTTTGCCCAGCACATCGACCGTCCAGGGGTGATCGGCTACTTTGCGTCTACACTGGGTGCTGCCAATGTTAATATCGCCTCCATGCAGCTGGCCCGCAGGGAGAAAGGGAAAGAGGCGATGATGATCTACAGCATAGATTCTCCGGTTGATGAAGAAACTTTAGCTAAGCTGCGCCAGCTGGATTGTATTAAAACTGTAAAAGCAGTAACCATGTGAGATACAGCTTTGTTTAAAAAGTTTTGAAAGGGTGAAGCATTTGCTGGACCTGAAATTCATCCGCAGTAATCAGGATAAGGTTAAAAAAGCCTTGGCAGATCGCCGTTATGATTTTGATCTTGATCAGCTGTTGGTCTGGGATGAACAGAGGCGCTCTTTAATCGGGGAAAGTGAGCAACTGAAAAACCGCCGCAACACCCTCTCCCAGGAGGTGGGGAGGCTGAAGGCGGCAAAACAGGATGCCTCCGAACTCCAGGAGGAGGTGCGGGGTATCGGCAAAAGGATCAAGGAGCTGGACCAGGAGTTGGCGGAACTGGAGCAGAAGCTGAATAATGCACTGCTGATGATCCCCAATATCCCCCATGAAACTGTGCCTGTGGGGGAGGATGAAGAGGATAATGTGGTGCTGCGTGTGGAGGGAGAACCGCCGAAATTCTCCTTCGAGCCCCGTCCCCATTGGGAGATCGGGGAGAAACTGGATATCCTGGATTTCCCCCGTGGTGCCAAGGTGGCAGGTGCCCGTTTCACTGTGCTCAAGGGCTGGGGGGCCAAACTGGAGCGCGCCCTGGTCAATTTTATGTTGGACCTGCACACCAGAGAACACGGCTATACTGAGGTCTTCCCTCCCTTCCTGGTTAACCGGGCTACGATGACCGGCACCGGGCAGTTACCCAAATTCGAAGAGGATCTTTTCCTCTGTGAAAAGGAAGACCTGTTTTTGATCCCTACAGCAGAGGTTCCGGTGACCAACCTGTATAGTTCGGAAATCCTGTCTGCAGAACAGCTGCCTATCTATCACACAGCTTATACCGCCTGTTTCCGAGCTGAGGCAGGAGCTGCCGGCAGGGATACCAGGGGATTGATCAGGCAGCACCAGTTCAATAAGGTGGAGTTGGTGAAATTCACTACACCTAGAGATTCCTATCTGGAGCTGGAGAAACTGACCAATGATGCTGAGGAGGTTCTGCGAAGGTTAGGGTTGGCCTACCGGGTGGTCAGCCTTTCTACAGGTGATTTGGGGTTTTCGGCTGCCAAAACCTATGACCTTGAGGTGTGGCTGCCTGCAGCAGGCTGCTACAGAGAGATATCCTCCTGCAGCAATTTTGAGGATTTTCAAGCACGGCGGGCTAATATCCGCTACCGCCCTGAGCAGGGGGTCAGGCCCCGCTTTGTGCACACCCTCAATGGGTCAGGGCTGGCAGTGGGACGCACCCTGGCAGCCATCCTGGAGAACTACCAGCAGGAGGATGGTTCAGTGGTAGTTCCTGATGTGCTCAGGCCCTACCTAGGTATAGATGTGATCAGCTGTGAGACAAAGGGATAAAAAGGAATGGGAAGCAGAGCCCCTTCTAACTCACCTGTGGTGCTTCTTAAGATAAAGAGATAAAAAGAATAGCGAACAGCGGGTCGGTGAAGGTCAGCAATACCGACCCGCTGTTTCAAACTGCTTGAATCACTCAATTGACAGGGATTCCAGTGGTGTGCTATACTTTAAAACGGACTTTCACCTGTTAAGTGTGGAGGGGTGTCCGAGTGGTTGAAGGAGGCGGTCTTGAAAACCGTTGAGCCCATGCGGGTTCCGTGGGTTCGAATCCCACCCCCTCCGCCATTTTATTGACGAAAGTTAATCGATCCGCTATAATAGTTTTACGCAAAAATACGCGCCCGTAGCTCAATTGGATAGAGCGACAGACTACGGATCTGTAGGCTGGGAGTTCGAATCTCTCCGGGCGCACCATATTATATAGAACATTACGGAGAGATGGCCGAGTTGGCTGAAGGCGATCGCCTGCTAAGCGATTAAGCGGGTCAAAACCTGCTTCGTGGGTTCGAATCCCACTCTCTCCGCCATTTTGCGCCCGTAGCTCAGCAGGATAGAGCAGCGGTTTCCTAAACCGCGTGTCGGGGGTTCGAGTCCCTCCGGGCGTACCAGAGATTATAAGACCCGTAAACCAGACGGGTTTTTTATTTTATTTCCGGCTGCTTCCATCTTGACAAATCAGGCTTTTTTTGGTAGCATCAAAAACACTGTGGCCTTCAGTTACCTGCAGTCTATACATCATTTGACTGCGATCCTTTTAATACATCTAATAATGCAAATCCAGCTAGCTAATCCTATTTATTTCTCATTTCGACAGATTGCTTTCAACATTAGTAGTTGCCATTGTAGCTTACACTAAAGACGCGCTGGTAGCAGCAAATAATGGCCTACTGCCTTTTCACATTTAGCTCCTATGTTGTTGATCATTATTGTTTTTTGCCGGTAATTTTATAATGGCCAAAAAGGGGAGATGTGGATGATACTGATGAATGTGGGTACTTATCCACCCAGGGAGTGTGGTATTGCTTCCTTTTCCAAGGATTTGAGAGACAGTGTGATCAGAACCGGACAGAGTGTTTGGATCACGGCCTTGTCAGATGAAAAAAAATATGTTTATCCTAAAGAGGTGCGCTTTTCTATACAGCAAAATGAGAGTGAGGATTATTTAAGAGCAGCGTATATGATCAATAATTCAGCTGTGGATCTGGTGATCCTGCAGCATGAATACGGGATTTTTGGCGGTAGTGATGGAGCACTGGTGATCAAGTTTGCTGCTCATCTGAAAAAGCCCTTTATACTTGTGACACATACTGTTCTGCCCCGTCCAAGTCCTGGACAGAGGATTGTTTTGCAAATTCTCTCCCGCAGGGCTGCTGCAGTTGTTTGTATGACCCAGCGGTCAAAAGAACTGCTGCAAAAGGTTTATGGTGTCCCAGAGGAAAAAATTACCGTTATCCCCCATGGGGTTCCTGTTTTTGAGCGCAAAGACCGGGATGCTTTGAAGAGGTCTTACGGCTTTGCAGGCAGGAAGGTGATCACCACCTTTGGTTTGATCGGCCCCAGCAAGGGTTTGGAGATCGGCATCAAAGCAGTCAAAGAACTGGTGGGAAAACACCCAGAAATATTATATATTATAGCGGGAAAAACCCACCCTGTTCTGCAAAAGAAAGAGGGAGAACGTTACCGGGAGATGCTGATCAAGCTATGTGCGGATTTGCAGGTAGAACGAAATGTGCGCTTTGTTGACCATTACCTGGATATTGATGAACTAGGGGACTACCTCTATATGTCTGATGTTTACCTGTGCCCCTATCCCAATAGGGACCAGGCGGTCAGCGGTACCCTGGCTTATGCGGTGGGGTGTGGGAGGGCTATTGTGGCAACACCCTATGAGTATTCCCTGGAGCTGTTAAAGAAAAAGGAGTTGGGCCTGGTTGCTGCAGAGGCGTCAGCTGAGGAGTTGAGCAAACTGCTCGATCAACTGCTCTCTCGCCCGCTGCTGAGAAAAAATCTGGAAAGGCGGGCATCCCGTTTCGGGGAAACCATTAAATGGCCTAGTGTTGGTGCTCGTTATGTGGAGCTGGCTCAAAAGCTGCTTGCCTACCCAGGTTATAAGACAGCAGCAGGCCGTGGGAAACTGGGCAGCTAAAGGAAAAGTCAAGTGAAATCGATTTGTCAGGAGGCTCTGCTGTGGATTATCGATATCTGAAAAAATTGACCGATGAGACAGGCATCATCCAATTCGCTGTTCAGGATCAGCCTGACAGAAAGAGCGGCTATACTGTTGATGATAATGCCCGGGCTCTGTTGGTTGCCTTAAAGATGGAAGATGAGAAAAAGGAAGAACTGGCAAAGACCTATATCAGCTTTTTAAATGATGCCTTTCTGCCTGAGGGCAGGTGGCGCAATCTGAAGTTGGGGGCAAAATGGCTTGCGGACTTAGATTCTGAAGACTGCCAGGGGAGGGCTTTTCTTGCCTGCAGTATAGCTGCTGCCTGTGATCGCGAAGAGATAAGAAGTCCTGCCTTGCATATGCTGGGAAAAGCCCTTCCTGTTGTTGCCCGGCTGAAGTATCCTAGGGCTAAAGCCTATGCTGTGCTGGGGCTGATCAACAGCATCTCACTTTTTGGCCGGGAAGGGGAACAGCTGGCAGAGATGGCAGGGGAACACTGTGAGAACCTGATCTATCTTTATAACCGCAGTAAGGGTAAGGGCTGGTATTGGTTTGAAGACACCATTACTTACTGCAATGGAATCATTCCCCAGGCTCTTTTCGCTTTTTACTGCTATTGCAGTGATCGCCGGGCCTATCTTACAGCCAGGGAGTCCTTTTCATTTCTCTGTGACCACCTTTTTGCTCAAGGTTATCTCAGTATTGTAGGGAACAGGGGCTGGTGGCAGAGGGGAGAGGAATGCCCAAAGTTTGACCAGCAGCCTGTTGATGCCTGTTCGATGCTGCTGGCCTGTCAGGAAGCTTACCTGGCAACAGGGGACAAGGCTTATCGGGATTTGGCCCAGCTTGCCTATCAATGGTATCTGGGCAAGAATATTAATAAGCTTCCCCTGTACAATAAAGAGACAGGGGGCTGCTACGATGCTTTGACACCGGAAGGGGTCAACCCCAATCAGGGAGCAGAGGCTCTGCTCTCCTGGCTGTACAGCAGTCACATGATGAAGGAGTGGCAAGGGAGTGAAACAGCTCAAGTTTCCACTGGGGGTTAATTACTGGCCTGCAGCTAAGGCTATGTACTGGTGGCAGAATTTTGACAAAGCTGAGGTTGAACAGGATTTCAGAAGACTGGCAGCTGCCGGTTTTCAGCTGGTGCGCATCTTTCTTATCTGGGAGGATTTTCAACCAGCACCTGACAAAGTCTCCTCCAGGAGCTTAGACTGCCTAGTTACAGTTGCTGATCTAGCTGCAGGCTGTGGGATAAAAATTCAGCCCACCTTTTTCTGCGGCCATATGAGCGGTGTTAACTGGATGCCGGAGTGGATGCTCTCTGGACCTGAGCAGGGGCGCTTTCCGGTGATGAGCAAAGGAAGACTGCGTTATCAGGGGATTCGTAATTTCTACAGCCAGCAGGAGATCATCGAGGCCCAAAAGCTGCATTGCCGGGAGGTAGCCCATGCTCTGCGCGGCCATCAGGCTCTGTGGGCTTATGATCTGGGGAATGAATCTTCTAATTGTGTTGTTCCTAAAGATAGCCAGGCGGCTAGGGATTGGCTGGCAGCTATGGTAGAGGAGCTGAAAAGGGTTTCCGATGTTCCGGTAACCATCGGCCTGCATGCAGAGGATCTGGAAGAGGACCGCAGGCTTGGGCCAAAAGATGCTGCCCAATATTGTGATTTTTTGTGTATGCACGGCTACCCCTTTTATCTGGACTGGGTTGGCCATCCGCTGGAGGTGGAGGTGCTGCCTTTTTTAGGGTTGATCACAGGCTGGTTGGGGGGGAAAAGGGTGCTTTTTCAGGAGTTTGGGGTGTCTGATACAATTCTGGAGCGGGAGTGTTCCGGGGATCTAGAAGCAGCAGCTGCCCATTATTATGAGCGGGCTCTGCACCATTTAAAGAGAGCGGGGATCTGGGGGGCTTTTGCCTGGTGTTACAGCGACTACCAGCCTCATCTCTTTGCTAAACCGCCTCTCAAGGACAATCCCCATGAAAGATCCTTTGGTTTGTTTAAGTGTGATGGCAGTCCTAAAAAGGCAGTGAAGGTTTTTCAGGAGTTTGCCAAAGGGGTGAAGGAGAAAGCAGACAGCGGTGATGCCAATGCCATGGACCTCTCCTGGCTGCAGGGGGAGGAGCCGGACCGCTTTTACCATAACCCTCGTTTGGAAATAGAAAGGCTTTACAGAAAATATAAAGAGCGGTTGGCAGGAAGTTAATGGATTGTAGTGGGGGGAAGCAGCTTTGAAAATCGCTTTATTGTCGCCTATAGCATGGAGAACACCGCCAAGGCATTATGGGCCCTGGGAGTATGTTGTTTCACTTCTTTGTGAGGGGCTGGTAGAAAAGGGGGTTGATGTCACCCTTTTTGCTACCGGGGACTCCCAGACCGCAGCAAAACTGGAGTTTGTCAGCAAAACCTCCTATGAAGAGGACAAGTCCCTGGATCCCAAGGTCTGGGAGGCGATGCACATCGCTCATCTATTTGAACAGGCTGAAAACTATGACCTGCTCCATAATCACTTTGATTTTTTGCCCCTGACCTACAGCAGGTTGGTGAACACACCCTTGTTAACAACTATCCACGGCTTTTCTTCAGAAAAGATCCTCCCGGTTTTTCGGGAGTACAGTGACCGGAGTTATTATGTTTCCATCAGCAACGCGGACCGCAGGCCCGAACTGCCCTACCTGGCTACTGTTTATCATGGCATCGATCTGAAGTCTTATGATTTTGTACCGGAGAGAGGGGATTATCTCCTTTATTTTGGGCGCATTCACCCTGATAAGGGCACTGGTGAGGCTATTGAGATCGCCCGCAGCTTCCAGATGAAACTGCTCATCGCCGGAATAATCCAGGATGAGGAGTACTTCCGGGAACAGGTGGCGCCTAAGCTCGATCAAGAGCAGGTTATTTACTTGGGGCCTGTGGGGCCTGAGAGAAGGAACCAGCTGTTAGGGGGAGCCTATGCTCTCTTGCATCCCATTAATTTCGCAGAGCCTTTTGGCCTGAGTGTTGTTGAGTCTATGGCCTGCGGCACCCCTGTTGTTGCTTTCAATAAGGGATCGATGCCAGAGGTGATCAAAGACGGGGAAACAGGCTTTTTGGTCAACAGCATTGATCAGGCAGTTGAAGCGCTAAAGAGAATCCCTGAGCTGGACAGGGGGGCTTGCCGCCGCTGGGTAGAAAACCGCTTTAGCAGAGAACGGATGGTGAATGACTATTTGGCTATCTACCAGCTGATCCTGGAAAAAGAAAAGCCCCGGTTGCGCTCTGCAAACACACCCTGGGGGCGCTGGGAGGTTCTGTTGGATGCACCGGACCATAAGGTGAAGAGGATCACAGTAGCTCCCGGCAAGCGTTTAAGCTACCAAAAGCACTTTAAAAGGCAGGAGCACTGGTTTGTGGTGTCCGGCCAGGCCCTGGTAACCCTTGATGGAGAAGAGATAACCCTTAGCCCGGGGCAGTCGGTGGACATACCCTGTGAGGCTGCCCACCGCATTGCTAATCCCGGGAAAGCCCCCCTCATTTTCATTGAAACCCAGACCGGCAGTTATTTCGGAGAGGATGATATTGTCCGCTTGGAAGATGACTACGGGCGTGTCTGATTTTCCCTTATCTCTTCCGGGATCAGGTCACCGACAAGGCCTGTAGCCAGGCACATATAGGTATCAGCAGCTCCGTAATAAACAAGGATTTCATCCTCTGCTTCCAGGATCTCCTTATCCTCTGCTGGGACAGCTCCACAGGTAAAGACCACATTGGGAACCCAGCTCTCACCTGGCTTGCCGATCTCGTATTCTGTCTCAGGGCTGAGGATGGGATTAGGTGAGCGGTAGATAACCCGCTCCGGTTGATCAAGGGGGACCACCATGACCCCCAAGCGGTAAACCCTATCCTTATCAACCCCATGGTAGATCATCAGCCAGCCGTATTTTGTTTTAATTGGCTGTGCACCGGCCCCGATCTTCAAAAAGTCCCACATCTTACCGGGGCGGGGCCCCATGATGATGGTGTGGTCCTCTTTGGGGGCAGGGAATTCAAGTTTATCCATAAAGGAAACCCAGATGCTGGGCTCTATCCGGTGGTAGATCACATACTTGCCTCTGATCTTTTCCGGGAAGAGGATAGCATCCTTATCCCAGATATCCTGAAAAGCCAACCCCATACGCTGCCAGCGGTGGAATTCCCTGTTGAGAAAGGCGTCTACAGGGATGGAGGCGGCAGCGATCTGGGCGATCACTCCATCATAAGCGGTGTAAAGCATATAGAGCTGATCATCGATGATCACCACCCGGGGGTCCTCTACTCCCTTTTTTTCCTCTTTGGTGCGGGGTGCGAAGATGGGATAGTCCAGCCGTTCCAATACCCTGTAACCATCGGTAACAGCCAGGCCGATGCGGGAAACCTCATCATCCCCATAGGCCCTGTAGAGCAGGTAAACGTGCTCCTTGATCCTGACCGCAGCAGCATTGAGCACATATTTGCTTTCCCAGGGGTTTTCTTTAATCGGGCTTAAGATCGGGTTCCCTGAATAGCGTACCAGGGGCTTTGCAGGTGGATAATCCTGGGTCTCCTGGACCACAACAGTCACATCCTTTGGCTTAACTCCCAACAGCACATCCAGCAGGTCATCATCAGCTTTGCCCTCACCAATGGATTGGGTGATGCGGGGCAGGATTACTGCTGGGTCAAAGCCCAATTCAGAATGGATTTCCTCCAGAAAGTCATGGTTAAACCACCTTTCCTCCACATGGGAAGATAAAGGTGTGGGGATCCCGGTTCCCCCTTTGCTGCTGTAGCTGGCCCAAGTCCAGGCCGAACAGGGGATAAAGGTTCCATCTTCTAAGACCTGGCTCACACCGTAACTGTTGCAGATAGCTTTAAGCAGTTCTGCCCGCTCTTCCTGTCCGGTCAGCGTCAGGTTCTGAGCAAGGATTCGTATATTTCTCACCAGAGCCCGGTGGTGGTAATTTTCGAAAATGTTGTAAGCTGAAAAAGGTGTTGATTCAAAGCGGCCGATAAGGGAGTTGCGGATCTTGGCTCCTAAATTTCTCCTTTCTCTGGCATAGGTTTCATACAAAAGTGAGTAATTTTGGGCGATCATGATCTGTCTGATGATAAACAGGAAAAAGCGCAGTTTGGGGTATTTGCCCCCTATCCCTTTGCTCAAGGGGCTGACCACCAGCCTGGTAGTCAGTTTGTTGAGATCTGAGATCTTCCCCAGTTTGAATGTTCTCCCCATCAATCCGCTGCCTGTGAACAAAGGTTTTAGTTCTATCTCCGTCATATCCTCTGGAGTCAGGTTATCCACGATCCACAAAAGGGTGCGGTCAGCCCATTTGCGGGTTTCTATTAAATTAGCTATAGTGATCGCATCCCTAGGCAGCAATTTATCCAGCAGTTCCCGGGGTGTATGGCAGTTAGCAGGTATCATGATATTCAGCGGCGGGAACCTCATTAGCGCTTCCTCAAAAATTTCTTCCTTAATGCCGAAGATTTTTGGGTGCCCTAGGAAATCGAAGATGGTGCCAACAACCTCCCTTGCTCCCTCTTCAGTATAGATATTTCCGGGACACAGCTGATCAATGGTCTGCTCCAGCTCTCCCATAAACTGTTCCAGACGGGAGGCGATTGTTTTGGAAGATGAGTCTGCAGGGATCAACAGATCCTTTTCCAAAAAGTCCTGGAATTTGCTTGTATAGCGATTCTGCAGCCTGCTGAACAGTTCGCCCATCCAGATCTCCCGCCCCCGCCATTTAATGGTTTTGGGAAGGACGATGGGCTTGCCGGGAATGAACTCCAGGTAGTCGGCAGGGATGATCGGTGGTTTGTGTTCCCAGGCTTTTTCCTGCCACTTTTTAATAAACCCGGTGCTCTTTTGCAGAAAACACCTTCTCTGTTCCTCTTTTTTATGTTCAGCCTGACTGGCAATAATGTTGGCAGCGTAAATGCTTTTTTCACTGGCCAGCTCTTCTTGAATGTTTTCCAGGTACTCTAAAAAGGAGGCCATTCTCCCGCAAAAAACCGCGGTCAGGGCATCCAACACATCTTCTTTACTGGCATCAGGTGAAAAGCTGTAATGGAAGAGGAGGGAATAAACCACACCGGCCCATGTCTCTTCATCCAGGTTAAAATCCCGGGTTGGAGAGACAGCGCTGCGTTCCAGTGCGGTTAATATAGTGCGGGGGCAGGTTTCCGCGAAAATGCTGTAGTACTGGTTAAAGCCGTTGCGGAATTGGTGGATCAGTGCTCTGGTTTCATGGACCTGGGCAGCAGGTGGTTCCAGATATGGTTCTAAACCACAGATATCAGGGGTATGGAGCACACATTTTTTCCCGAGCCAGTGTTCTTCATCCCTTTTAATCCGCTCAAACATAAAGGAGGCAAAGTCTTTGAAAAGATAGATCAGTTTGTCGAGGGAGGCATGCTCCATTTTGAAACCTAGAGGAACCTCACATATCCTTCTCTTTTGAATGATGGCTGTGGTGATCAGCCAGGGATCAATGCCAAAGCCTCTGGTCTGATCCACCCAAAACTTGATGGCTGTGCAGTATTCCTCTACCATGTCATGGGAGATGGCATAGATGCCGCATAAGGGGTCGGAGATCCTGTACCTGTAAAAGGTTTCGAAAAGCGGCCTGAGAAAGAGATTTCCCAATAGATCTTCATAGTATTGACGCTGAAAAGTGGTGAGTACAAGATCATAGCCCTCCTGGAGGGGGTCAAGGAGGCTGGGGATGGAATCAGCCTTGAGGCCGTGTCCCCCTGGCCCCACAGAGTCGGCAGTCAATAAAACCAGGTCTGCATCCAGTTTATTGGCCACTTCCATAATAGCCCTGATGCTCATCCCTCTGCCATTGCTGCCCGGCAGCATCAGAAATTCCAGATGGGGATACCTGAGCTGCATTTTCTTCACAGTCTCCAAAGCCTCTGCACCGGCAGGGTCCCCCACACAGGTAATCAGTATTTCTTCTGTCTTGTGGGATGGGGAAAGGCTGTCTTCTACAGCCTTTAACACCAGTGGGAGGGTGTAGCTTTCATTGTAAAAGGGAATCCCGACCACAAGGTTCACACATTTGTATTTAGCAGCTTCTTCCAAGGGGCCCTTGATGCTCTGCTCAAAGAGCACCTCCTGGTCTAGGCCTTTAATATTCCCAATCAAAATCACCCACCTCTTGCTGCCTGATGGCATTTTTGATTACCGCGCAGTTATTTTGAAGCCCCTCTTTTGTTTTGGCTTCACATCTGGCTACCAGGACAGGTTGGGTATTGGATGCGCGCACCAGCCCCCAACCGTCGTCAAATAAAACTCGTACCCCATCGATATCGATAACCTCATATTGCTGACGAAACTGTTCCACAAGGTTCTTGACCACTTGAAACTTTTTCTCGTCAGGACAGGGGACCCTGGTTTCGGCTGTGGAGTAATAATGGGGTATGTCAGCCAGCAGCTGGGAAAGTGGTTCATCTTGTTGGGATAGAATGCGCAACAGCCTTCCTGTGGCATAAAAGGCATCATCATAACCATAATATTCATCAGCAAAAAACATATGCCCGGACATTTCTCCGGTAAACACCGCCCCTGTCTCCTTCATCTTGGCCTTGATCAGGGAGTGTCCTGTTTTATAAAGAAAAGGTTTACCCCCTAACCGTTTGATTTCGTCAACCAAGGCTTGAGAGCATTTGACCTCTACAATAGCCAGTGCTCCAGGGTGTTTAGCCAGGATCTCCCGCCAGAAGAGGCACATCAGTTTGTCACCCCAGACCACATTTCCCTGATCATCAACAACCCCGAGCCGGTCCGCATCACCATCATAAGCGACCCCCAGGTCAGCCCTGTTTTCCAATACGGTCTTTTTGAGTTGGGCCAGGTTCGCTGTTTTTACGGGATCAGGTTGGTGGTTGGGGAAACTGCCGTCAGATTCGCAGTAAAGGGGAATCACCTCACAACCCCAATTGTTCAGTATTTTTTCCGCAAAAAGGGATGCTGTACCATTACCGCAGTCCACAGCTACCTTTAAGGGCCGCTTGCCTAGTTTTATTTTGTCCGCTAGCATCTGAAGATATGAATCAACAACATCCCGCACCTGTAGTGTACCACTGCCTGAACGAAATTTATTTGCGGTGATCATATCTCTCAGTTTAATGATCTGATCACCGTAAATTGTGCCCTCACCACAGGCAAGTTTAAAGCCGTTATCCTCTGGAGGGTTGTGGCTGCCGGTGATCATCACCCCGCCGCTGATCCCGAAATGCTCCCTGGCAAAGTAGAGGATCGGGGTGACCACCAGACCGATATCGATCACATGACAGCCTGAGTCCAACAGCCCATTCAAGAGCATCTTATGCAATCGATCAGAACTGAGGCGGTTGTCCCGTCCTACCAATACCTCATTGGTGCCCTGTTCCTGCACATAGGTGCCGAAGGCCTGGCCGATAAGCCTGACAGTATCATCAGTCAGGTCTCGGTCTGCGTGGCCGCGTATATCATATTGTCGAAATATTGCCTTATTCATCATAATATCTCCTTATAGCCATTTTCATTGAGTGCTGTAATAACCTTTTTCAAATCCTGTGCCTTGTCTTTATGACAGATGAGAATACTTCCTTCATCTTCAACAACGATCAGATCATGAACCCCTAAGGTAGCTACCACCTTGTCAGAGACCTGCACCATGGTGTTTTTGGTGTCCACCAGCACACCCTGCCCCTCCAGGATGTTGCCGTTTGGATCCTTCTTTTTGTAGGATTCCAAGGCGGTCCAAGAGCCCACATCATCCCAGCCAAAATCCCCCACAGCCATCAAAACCCCTGTGGCCTTTTCCATAACACCGTAGTCAATGGAAATCTTGGGTAGGCCCTCATAGACACTATTGAGAGTTTGAGGGAATGATGGTGTACCAATAGCCTTTTCAATTTTCTCCAGTACGGCTGCTAAAACCGGCATGTGTTCACTGATCAGCCTTCTGAGCAGGTCCACTCGCCAGATAAAAATACCGCTGTTCCAGAAGTAATTGCCTCTCTCTAAAAATTCCATGGCTTTTGCCAGATCAGGCTTTTCTGTGAACTTTTCTACCTGATATAAGGGAATGCCATTATGTTCTTGGTAAAATTCACCCTGTGAGAGATAGCCGAAGCCTGTTTCCGGGCGGCTGGCCGGGATGCCGATGGTGACCGCATGGTTTTGTGCGGCAGCAGCCTCAGCACCCTGTAATACTTCTATAAAGCGGTCTTGATCTGAGATATAGTGATCTGCAGGTAGGACTACCATCACCCCTAAGGGGTCCCTCTGCTGGATGATCACTGCCGCCAGCCCAATAGCTGCTGCTGTATCCCGACCACAGGGTTCAAGTATAATGTTTTCTCTGGGAAGCTCTGGGATCTGCTGGTAAACGATCTCTTGATAATTATCTGCAGTAATAATGAATATCTTATCGGGAGCAACAAAACTTTTTACTCTGTCTACAGTTATCTGAAGCATGGTTTTGCTGCTGATCAGCGGTAGGAACTGTTTGGGATATTTCTGCCGGCTTTTTGGCCAAAATCTTTCACCCCGGCCGCCGGCCATAATAACTGCGTAGGCCATGGTTTGATCCCCCTTTCAATTATCTAGGCAAATCACAGCCAGGACTTAAGACAGCCAAAAAACCAACTGTGTCTGTGTTGATATGTGGTTATGGGCTGTGTCAGTTTATGGGAAGCCAAATGATCTCCACAGTTATTGCCATATATACTAATATTTTAACATTGTAATTATGGTAAGACAACCTATTGATGGAAGAGGGCATATGCCCTGATCAAATTATGGTAAATTAGATAGGGGAGTTTATAATGTTTAAATAAAAGTTGGTATCAGATGATGCAGTCCAGTCTAAATGTGTAATGAGTCGTTCAGCTGCCAAAAAGGGGTGGAATATGAACTGGAACACCCTTTATAATAAAGGATAAGAAAAAGAATGATACTTGATAGCAGATAACATCGAAGCAATTACAGATCGGCAGGGAGTGTGTTGGCAATCGATAATCATGAGCGTGATCTAAAATTTATGCGGGAGGCCATCAAAGAGGCCTACAAAGCCGCTGCTAAACTGGAGGTGCCTGTAGGTGCTGTGGTGGTTCAGGGGGAGCAGGTGATCGCCCGGGGCCACAACCTCAGGGAACGGCTGGGTGACCCCACAGCTCATGCTGAGATGCTGGCTCTGCGGGAAGCGGCGTTAAGGCTGGGCAGCTGGCGCTTGAACGGCTGTACTCTCTATGTTACCATGGAGCCCTGCCCCATGTGTGCTGGGGCAGCGATCCAAGGACGGCTGGACCGGATAGTGTTCGGCGCCTATGACCCTAAGGCAGGTGCTGCTGGTTCCTGTGTGGATCTTTTAGGGGAAAGCTGTTTCAACCATCAGGTAGAGGTAACAGGTGGTGTGCTGGAGGAGAAGTGCGCCCAGATTGTGCAGAACTTTTTTAAAAGGCTGCGCTCAGGGGAGTTGCATACTGACTCGACAGTCGGGAAAAGCGAAGGGTGCTCTCCCGGCCCTGATGGGGAGTAAAAAGAAGGAGTGTGCGGTCTATCTACCTTTGACAGGGTGAGGGGGATCATTATATAATTGATGCGCATATAATTGATGAGCAGTTTTTTTGTTGTAACTATACCGACCCTGTGGTCTATATAATACGGAGAGGTGGCCGAGTCCGGTTGAAGGCGCTCGACTCGAAATCGAGTAAGGGGTGCTGAGCCCCTTCGTGGGTTCGAATCCCACCCTCTCCGCCAATGAACCACTGAAAGTGCGAATGCACCGTAGGTGGTGTTTTTTTATCTATGTTCTTTTAAATTCATTTGCCTAATTATTAAAGGTACTGTAGTAATTTATGGGTAATAATAACTTTATGGGAAAACTGAACGGAGGTGGAGTTGATGAGAATTTACCGTCAGTGTCAGTGTGAAATGCTGGAGGGGTTTTGATATTAAGGTTGAAGGTGCAGCATGTTGCATCGTTCGTAATATCTGCCCGAACCGGTGTATTTGCAACAAGGCTGGAAAAGCCTAAGGTAGCTGTTTGTCCTCAATGTGGTGAGATCTCATTATATATCGAGCATGTGGATCAATTAAGAAAAAACAGGGGTTGAGCTTTATTATGCAAAGGGGTGTGCAGCATCAGGATCGTTAGTTTAAAAATTACCGAACTATTGTTATTCCTGTTCACCTTTACCTGGGTATTGCTCTTTCCTGCAGGGTGTCAGCCGCATATCCAGGCGCCTTCAGCAGAACAAACAGAAGAGAAAGCGGTTCTATCATTACAGACGGTCTGTGCTTTTTATGTCAATGGCAGGGGTGAGGGGTCATCTTTTAATTCATTCGCTGAGAACAGAGGAGCAATTGATGAATTATCCCCTTTATGGTATCGGCTGCAGGGGGACGGAGTGTTGAAAGAGGATGTGGACAGTGAAGCGCTGGTGTTAGCAGAGGAAAGCAGCACTAAGGTGATTCCCTTGATTGCTATGGTAGGCAATAGGAGCAGAGAGGTGCTCATCAACCCTGCTGCCAGAAAAGCAGCAGTAGAAAATATCAGCCGGGTTGTGCGGGACAACAGCTTTGATGGTGTCAATATAGATCTGGAAATTATCAGAAGTGAAGGTATGGATTACACAGATTATAAAGAAGGCTTAACAGCTTTTTTATATGAACTGCGGGAGGAATTGCCCCAGAACAAAAGGCTGGATGTCTGTGTGCTCCCCCCTGTAAAACCCCCTTCCCATCTGGCACAGATTTATGATCTGAAAGAGATTTTCAAGGTAGCAGATAGGGTTGTTATGATGGCCTATGATTACAGCCATAGTGGTACAGAGCCCGGCCCTGTGGCTCCACTGTGGTGGGTTGAGGAGAATATCGAATATATGTTAAAGATGGGACTGCCCCCTGAAAAGCTTTCTCTGGGTATCGCCACATATGGTTATGACTGGCTGCTAGGCGGTAGAGGCGCAACTGCCAGGGGTAATGTTGAGATCAAAAGGATAGTTGAGCAGTACAGGGCACAGCTGAACTGGGATGAGGAAAACCAGGTGCCGGTCATCGATTATTCCGACCCTGGGGTCGGGGAGCGAGAGATATGGTTTGAAAACAATGCCAGTATAAAAAAGAAGTTGGAATTGGTTAAAAAATATGGTTTGACCGGTTGTTCCTTCTGGAGATTGGGGTTTGAGGAGCAGGGTTTGTGGGATCAAGTGGAAAAGTAATTGAATAAAATAAAAAGGGGTTCAAGATGAACCCCTTTTCCATCAGTTAACAGCTTATCTGCTGAGCGACCCTGCTGCTTTCACCCGGATACGGGTGGCGTTCCCCGGGAGGTAGGCTAAGGGCACATCCTCCTGCTGTACAATGGTGACAGTATCAGGGTTGGCTCCGGCCCTGATCGCTTCCTCTTTTGCCAGCTTTCTGGCATCATCCATAGCCTGTTCTCTGGTCATCTCAGAGAGGGAATAGATTTTATCCACTTCTCCACTTACCTGTGCGATGGCTGCACCCAGAGCATTGGCCACATCGAAGTTTTCAGGGCGGTGTACTTCACTTACACCCTCAAGTGTGCCATTGATGATGATACCGCCTCCGCCCACCAGGATCAGGGGGAGAGGGTCTTTGCTGACCTTCATTTTATCGATGGATTCTGCTACCATTAACATGATCTTTTCGTGAGCCTGCCGGGCAAATTCCATATCTATGCATTTTGCCTTTTCTTTATCACCGATATCAGCCAGTCCAAGGCGCACAGCGATATCTGTGGCTGTTATTGTGTTGCCTCCAAACACCAGGGCTTCTTCAGTGAGCCGGTAGCCCACACTGTCAGGCCCGATTAAGATTTCACCGTTATCTTCACGGATGATAGTACCGCCTCCCAGGCCGATAGATACCAGGTCCGGCATGCGGAAATTGGTGCGCACACCGCCGATCTCAACAGCAAGAGAAGACTCCCTGGGAAATGAGTTGGTAATAACCCCCACATCACTGGTGGTTCCACCCACATCAAGAACGATGCCATTTTCCACTTTGCTCAAGAAAGATGCTCCCCTGATGCTGTTGGTGGGGCCGCAGGCGATGGTCAGAATAGGGTAGCGCACTGCGTAGTCCACAGCCATCAGTGTGCCGTCATTCTGGCAGATATAAACCTTTGCATTTGTGACTCCCTCTTTTTTCAGTGCCTCCACAAAGCTATTGGCAGTGTGACGGGCGATGTTGATCAGGGCTGCGTTAAGAATAGTGGCATTTTCTCTTTCCAGTAGCCCGATGGATCCGATCTCATGGGAGTAGGTAATAGGTATCTCTCCCAATTCGGATTTTATTATTTCCCCAGCCCGTTTTTCGTGTTCCGCGTTGATGGGGGAGAATACGGAGATGATGGCAATGCTGTCTACCTTACCCTTTAATTCCTGTGCTATTTTTCTGATTTCTTCCTCATTAAGAGGGGAGATTTCCCGCCCATCGAATTCATGGCCGCCTTCTACCAGGTAGTATCTGCTTCCGATGGCCTCTTTCAATTCTGGGGGCCAACCGGTTGTCGGTTCGATTGATTGGGTGGCCGGTTTTGCCAGCCTGATCACTGCAACCCGGCAGAGCCGTTTTCTTTCCACAATGGCATTGGTGCAGTGAGTTGTCCCTAGCATTGTATAGCTGATCTCCTCCGGAGGGATGGCAGCCTCTTTCAAAACAGTGCCCATTGCTGTGAAAATACCTGAACTCACATCCTGGGTAGTCGGTGTTTTTACCTTGGCTACAAGTTTAAGGTTTTCATCAACGATAACAGCGTCAGTGTTTGTTCCTCCCACATCGATTCCCAGTCTGTAACTCATTTAGCGCACCTCCTTAACCAGTGTTTCTACAGGAACATAATCAACATCATAGCCGAAGTAGCGGGGGCCCACTGTTTCGATCCCCTTGGGGGTGCGCCATTTTTTATCACAGGGGATGCCCACAACAACCACCCGCTGCCCATAGCGCAGGCCTTCTGTGGTGATAGGGATAGCTGTTTCCGCATCAACTGTACAGATCAGATCAGGTACAGTGGCAGCAACCCTGCCGTCCCTGATGGCGATCAAATTTTCATTTTGGAAATGGAGTTCCAGTTCGGATCCACGGAAGTCATCGATTCCCGAAATGACTGCCTGGCCGCGCACAAATCCTCCGGTGGTGCGGCGCATCACATCCCCGATTTTGCCCTTAAAGAGGGGGTAGCCTCCTGTCACCTGAATCAGGGCTTCCACCGGGTTCTGGTCATTCTGCCGGGCGAGACGAATGGCTTTACCAATTTTCGCTGAATAGGTGACTATGTTTCTGATACCTGCTTTTTTGACATCCTTACCGGTCATGGGGTAGATGGCGATCATCACTGAGCCGCCCATCACCACAGTTGCATTGCGGGCCAAGTTTTCAGTCCAGAAGTTGTCCACAGTTTTTAACAGCATGGTGTTCCCTTTTTCATCAGCGATCACCATCGGTGTGGCAGATATTCCATAGAGGTGATAGGTGACCATCTGCAGCTCCGGAAAGGCCCTGCCCATTCCATCAGCATCAACCAGGGGGAGTTTTTGAGTCGCAGCAACAGCGATAGGGATCATGGAGTTTACTCCTCCTGCTTCAATGGGAATGGTGGCATAGATCTCTTTGCTTAGATAGTCTTTCAGCATATTAAAGGCACGAAAAACCTCTTCACCTGAAGGCACCTTTTCCACCAGTACTGTAGGGGCACCCATCATGGCTGCAGGGACAATCTGGGCATCATCAGGTATTTGTTCCACATTGAGCAGTTCCACAGGGCCATATTTTTCAATAGCCTGCAGGGCCATCAGTTTGCCCACATAGGGGTCGCCCCCGCCTCCGGTACCTAAAAAGGCGGCTCCGATGGCGATATCCTCAACCATTTGCGCATCAATGTAAGGCAATTTGTTTCACTCCTATTTCAAATATTGAAAATAATGATCAGCTTTAATTATTTTTTCGCTGAAGGAAAAATTATATTTCCTAGCCAGTAGAGAACCGCAGCGATTAATAGGGAGTTAAAAGCCGGGATCCCCCACTGGATAAAATAACCCACCAGGAAGGCACAGATCCAGCTGACCAGGGCAATGGGGTTAATATTTTCTACATAGTCAGGGAGCTTATTCTGTGCCCGGGAAATATCCAGCTCTTTACGGGAGCGTTTGAGAATAAAGTAATCAACAATAATGATCCCTCCCACCGGCGGCAGTGCCACACCCAACAGGGTGAGGAAGCCTACAAAGCGGTCCAGGATGCCCAGCACAGAACCCAGTGTGCCCAGTACACCGATCACCAGTGTGATGGTTGCTCTGCTCATCTTCACTCCGAAAGCGGTGTCCAGGAAATTGGATGTGCCTAAGGAGGCTCCGTAAAGGTTCATGTCATTGATTTTGATGGTGGCGAAAATAACCAGGGATGCGGAGAGCCAGCCACCCAGAGTGAGCATGATGCTGACCACATCAGGGCTTCCTACTGCGTGTGCCATGAGCACACCGAGGGTGTTGACGATCAGTTCCCCTAAGAAGAGGCTGAGGAAGGTCATCCAGAATACATCTTTGATGTTGCGGTTAAAACGGCTCATATCCGGGGTAATAATGGCTCCTACCATAAAGCCTCCGGCAACCATAGTGACAGCCACTCCGAAAGGCATGATCGCACCGGGAGGTG
Source organism: Syntrophomonadaceae bacterium (assembly GCA_012516535.1). GTDB lineage: Bacteria > Bacillota > DSM-12270 > Thermacetogeniales > Thermacetogeniaceae > DTU068. The sequence goes on from JAAYWP010000023.1 coordinate 28,629, forward strand.
CCATATTGATCAGATCGCTGAGATTGTAATCGGTTAGCATTTTGTAGGTGGCAAAGGCCATGGCGATCAAAAAGCCGGGTACTGCAATATTAGCGGTCCAACTGATTGTCTTATAGCCGTAAACCACCAAGAGGGTGACCGCTAATCCTGTGATGACCATCATCAGCTGCAGGTTGACGGACCCTCCCAAGGCCTGTACAATCCCTTCCGCAAAAACAGAGTTTTGAATGCCGAACCATCCGATACAGGAAATAGCGATGATAAAACCTATGAGGCTGGACCCAAAGCGTCCGAAGCCAGTCCCCCTGGTGAGGACGCTGGTAGACAGCCCTTCTCGGCAGCCAGCGACACCGATCAGGAAACTGACGATTTCCAGGAGCACGCAGCCAATGATCGTGGCCAGTACAGCGTCTCTGGTGGTCATCCCATAACCTAGTGATGCTCCTAGAATAAGCTGGGATAGGGTAGCAACTGTGCCGAAGCGTATCAAAAAAACCTCCCACATCGGCCTTCGTGCTTCAAGTGGTGTGCGCTCCAGTGCGTAATCCTCTCCTACTTTCATGACTGTAATTCTACCTCCTTGAAAATTAGTGTATTTATTAATAAAAGTGTTAATAGAGCCCCTTGTGCAAGTGTTGTGTAAGTGTTGTTGATCAACTGTTATTGATTGATATAAAAAATATATAAACTCTGTGTAGGAGGTCAAAGCA
>JAAYWP010000142.1 GCA_012516535.1 Syntrophomonadaceae bacterium
ACTGCCCAATGCCCTGTATTTTTCTATATTTACCTATTAAGGTTTTTAGAGAAAGACATATTTATATATACTAAAAAAAGGGGGGATGGGTGTACATTGCTCTGATAATAGGTAAAACTTTTTCAGGCCTATAGCAATATAAAGGGGGGATATTTCTGTTGAGAAGAAGGTTGTCTTTTATTCTTTTATTTTGTTTGTTTATGGTATTAGTTTTTGCTGTATGCGGCTGCAGTTCAGATGAACCTGCACAAGTGGAAACTGAAACTGATACTTCATGGCAGGATATCAAAGAGAAGGGTTATTTTGTGGTTGGGCTTGATGATGCTTTCCCGCCTATGGGCTTCCGGGAAGAAGGCACCAATGAGATTGTTGGCTTTGACATCGATCTAGCCAAAGAAGCTGCAAAAAGAATGGGTGTTGAGGTTAAATTCCAGCCGGTGATCTGGGATACGATAATTGAAGAACTGAACAGCGGCAATGTGGATGTGATCTGGAACGGCCTCACCATCACTGAAGAAAGACAACAAAAGATTGCCTTCACTGAACCCTATTTGGAGAACAGACAGATCATCGTGGTACAAAAGGACTCCGCAATCAACAGCAAGAAGGACCTGGCCGGCAAGAATGTAGGACGGCAGGCAGGCAGCAGTGCCAAAATAGCGATGGAAAAAGATCCTGAAACCTTGAATTCCATCGGGGAAATTTTCGAGTATGGCAGCAATGATGAAGCCCTCTTGGATCTGAGCACGGGAAGACTGGATGCTGTGGTGGTAGATGAAATTGTGGGCCGGTACTACATCACGAAAAAACCTGATGTGTACCGGGTGCTTGATGAACACTTTGGTGAAGAACTGTATGGAGTAGGTTTGAGGAAAGGCGATAAGAGTTTTCTGGATGAGCTGCAAAAAACGCTGGATGAGATGAAAGCAGATGGCACAGCGGCTGAGATATCTAATAAATGGTTTGGAGAGGACCTCGTTATATAGGTAAATCGAACAGGCTAACAGCAGACGCTGTTAGCCTGTGATTGTAAATCATTCCCGTTATGTTTCAGGCTGCTGAAGCCAATCAAACCGGCGGGGTTTATTTTCCAGGGCAAGGGGGATTACTTTGTTGGAATATATTCTGTCTTTGCTTCCAACTATGCTCGGGGGAACAGTCATAACACTCAAGCTTTTCGCTTTCACTCTGGTCATGGCATTGCCAATCGGTGTGGTGTTTGCCATTGCCCGTCTTTCTAGTCTTCGTTTCTTGAATTACCTGATGCAGTTTTATATCTGGGTTTTTCGCGGAACTCCGCTGCTTCTACAACTCTTGTTTATCTATTATGGGCTCGGTATTGTTGGGATCAAGATCGACCGCTTCTCTGCAGCAGTGTTGTCTTTTGTGCTCAATTATTCTGCTTACCTGGCGGAAATATACCGGGCGGGTATTCAATCCATCGATCGGGGGCAGTTTGAGGCAGCAGATGTTCTGGGGTTGACCCGCTTCCAGACCATGACGAGAATCATTCTCCCGCAGATGTTCAAACGGGTGTTACCGCCGATCAGCAATGAGGTTATCAACCTGATCAAAGATACCGCACTGGTTTATGCCATTGGGATGAGTGAACTGCTGAGAGTGGCGAAAACAGCATCTGTAAGAGACTTCAGCTTTATTCCCTTTTTTACCGCAGCACTTTTTTATTTGTTGATGATCGGCCTTGTTCAGCAGTTTTTTAAATGGCTGGAGGCAAAATACGACTATTATTGCTAGCAGGGGTGACAAAGATGTATATATTGCAGGCACTGGATATTCACAAGAGTTTTAAGAAGACCAAAGTCTTGAGGGGCATTACACTGCAGGTAGAAAAAGGAGAAGTGCTTGCTATCATTGGGCCTTCAGGGTCGGGCAAGAGCACACTCCTCAGGTGTCTCAATCGCCTGGAAACCATCGACAGCGGTGTTATTGAAATCGACGGGGAGTTGATGGTTCGCAATGACCCAAAAGGAAGGGCTTTATACAGCAGTGAAAAAGATATTGCCCGGATCCGCAGGAAGATGGGGATGGTTTTTCAAAACTTCAACCTTTTCCCTCATAAATCGGTGCTGGAAAACCTGATGCTGGCACCCATGCTGGTGAAAAAATTGGATGCTGTACAGGCCAAAGAACGCGCTTTAGCTCTGCTGGATAAAGTGGGGCTGTCAGACAAGGCTGATAATTACCCTTTTGAACTGTCAGGCGGTCAGCAGCAGCGTGTGGCCATAGCCAGGGCACTGGCCATGGACCCGGATATTATGTGCTTTGATGAACCAACCTCTGCTCTTGACCCTGAACTGACCGGCGAGGTTTTGAATGTGATGAAAGACTTGGTTTTTTCAGACCACATGACAATGATCGTTGTCACCCACGAAATCGGTTTCGCCAGGGAGGTGGCTGATCGAGTGATCTTCATGGATGATGGACTCATCGTAGAGCAGGGAACTGCGGAAGATGTGCTGCTGAATCCCCAACATGAAAGAACAAAAACATTTTTGAGCACAGTTTTGATGGCGCGCTGAGCTTTTTGCAATTGGCGGTGACTGCGGCAGCCAGTGGGATAAAGGGTCCTGATTCCTGCTATGATTCTTGCAAAACATGGGAAATCTGCGGGGAACTCGGCAGCAGACCCTTTTATGAAGTAAAGAATTGCCTTCTCATAAGAGAGGGCATTTTTTATTCGCCATTTTCCTATTGCTGCATAAAATAAGCAAAAGACCGGGCGGAAAGAAGCAGGGGGAAGCAGGGGGACGTTCTTTTTGCTTCCTTTCTGCGGCGGGACAGTTCCCTTGAACAGTTAGCGATCGGTCAGACAGGTCAACCGATGGGTGAGTCAAGGGGACGGTGACTTTGACTCATTGAAATGGTGGTTCATTAGTTTTACATCTCGCGCGGCGGGATAGTCCCGGTGGTAGCGGTGGATTGGGCCGATCACTCAACCTGTCCCCCTGATCGCGCGGGGGGACAGTCCCACTGATCGGGCCGATCACCCAATGTCTGGTGATCGCGGTGATCGTGGAATAAAGC
>JAAYWP010000024.1 GCA_012516535.1 Syntrophomonadaceae bacterium
ACTACAGCTGATGGATCTGTTTCAGCAGCGCAGTTTTGACAATACTTTTTACCAGCTAAGGGTGAACATCCGCATGAAATACATATTACGGCTTTTTCGGCAATTTCTTTACCGCAGTTACGACAATACACATTTTTCCCTCCTTAAAAGCTGTTAAAAAATCTTTGCCCCGTTAAAATAATGATTGTCACATTGCTTTGTTCAGAATCTATCTTCAATAAATTTTGGTAAAATCCTGTTTGATAGGATTAATAAGGAAGCAGTCATCCTTCTTATCATTGATAGATTTTAAGAAGATTGAATTGTAAACAAGGACATATGGAAAAATGATGTTTTTATATAATATGCAAAAGGCAGAGCAACTTTCCCGCTTGTTGAAATACCGGTCCGCACTGACACGATTGCTGCTAATAAGACCGAACACCGGACAGGTTGACCGATCGGACCGAACACAGGGACAGGTTACTGACTGGAACCCGGCTTACTGTTAACCAATAACTACACTACGAATGACCAACCACCAACTAGCCAGGCTTGCTTTATTCTTTACAATTCCTGTTTGAATGAATTACGTTTAACCGATGGCATAGCAACCTCAAAGTTTGCTAACTGCTCCATTTATATCTCCGGGGAGATGTAAAATACACTTTACATAGAGAACAACTCCTGCTAAAATGATGTAAAGCATACTTTACAGCGGTAGGGGGTGATGGTTTGATCAACAGAATTCGCACAATGCGTGAGCAGAGAGGCTGGACACAGGAATATTTGGCTTCTTTAGTGCAGGTGTCACGCCAGACTATCAACTCCCTGGAGACGGGCCGGTACAAACCCTCGATTGTGCTTGCTCTGAAACTGGCACATGTTTTCAAGGTTCCGCTGGAAGAGGTTTTTGAGCTGGAAAGCACCGACTGGGAATAAGTCTGGGGAGGTGAATGGGAAGATGAGTAAGAAGGAAAGTACACTAAAAGCTCTTTATACCTATATCATTTTCGGGGGAATTTATCTGTCAGGAGCGGTGATCTGGTTTGCGATCTCTTATTTCCGAAATGAACTTGATTCTCCTGTAACACTCTTTTGGGTTGCGGGTGCGGTTGTTTACATTATTATGATGCTTGTTTCCGCCAAAAAGGCAGTAAAGCTAAAATCAGGTGAAGTAAGTGCTGCTTCCCTGCTGCCCGATGAACGTGCCGAATATATCACAGGGAAAACAGCCCATGCTGCTATTCTTTGGGGCCTACTGCTTCTTCTGGCTTATATCGGTGGTGAAACAGGCAGCACCGGAAGGGTCCCCGTAGACGCCTGTATCTTTCTCCTGGCTGTGGTTATTATCTATTTCGGACATTACATTTATTATTTGCGTAAGTACTAAGTGTTCCAGAGCTCGATTAGGGGGACAGGTCTGCTGCCCGGTTAATAACTAACGACCAACTACGTTGACACGCCGCCCGTTTCCTCGTCATGGTCGCGCAACACGACCCCCGTCCCCTTGTCACAACAGGCTTATGTAAAAACTTATGGAACCGAGAGGTTACACCAGTATTTTTGCCGAAGAATAGTTAAAGAGGAAGAGTTGATGAGGAAGTAAACGAAATGTCCCCTTGCCACCTTCTAGGGGGGTGATGCAGGTGTCAAATGGTAGTTTATATCAACGATATGTACCGGCAGTTAGATCGTCAGGTGAACCTGATGAGCAGGCTTATTTGTTTATATTCCGTGGCAATATGTTGCTAATTTATCTGGAAGATGGGAAGGCCAGTATCCCTTGTACTAAAGATATTGAGCTCGATATAACACCAATCAGAAAGCAGTATCTCGGTAGATTGATGGGTAAACCTTGTTATGCCATGGAAGATGCCGCTGATTTTGAATATCCGGAGGGAATGGTTTTTAGGGAACTGTTGTCTTTACATGATGTCTTGGAAAAAGATATCCACGCCTTGGCTGGTCGGGCGCGGCAAATTCTGCTCTGGGATCAAACCCACCAATACTGTGGTCGCTGTGGCACCAGGACAGAGAACCTGGCTGCAGAGAGGGCAAAGGTGTGTCCCCGGTGTGGGTTGACCAGGTATACGCATATTTCACCTGTAGTAATTACTGCAGTACTAAAAGGGGACCAGATACTCCTGGCTCACCCGAAGCATCCTGGAAAGATGTACAGTGTGATCGCCGGATTTGTTGAGCCAGGAGAAACCCTTGAGGAAGCTGTGCAAAGGGAAATCATGGAAGAAGTGGGCGTCAGGGTTAAGAACATCAGGTATTTCGGCAGTCAGCCTTGGCCGCCTGACAGGCTGATGATCGGATTTATTGCTGAGTATGATAGCGGAGAAATAACTGTAGATGGTGAGGAGATCACTGATGCCGGCTGGTTTGACCTACACAACCTTCCAGAACTTCCGCCAAAAATGAGTATTGCCAGACAACTGATCGACTGGTTTATAGAAAACCGTTTAGCAAAAGGCGGGCAATATACGGCTATCGGCTCTGTCATGGCAGTCCTTTTAACATTGATCTCTATACCTATTGAGATTATCTTAGGTCCAATAAGGTAAGTGCCAATCGGCTTGACGCTTTCTGTCAATTTCCGTAAGATAAAAGATAGATCTTAGAAAAAGCCAATAGCTGGCATGTAAGGGAGAGTTTAATAATGCCGCAGGAAACCGGGATGATGAGCGGGCTGGTGCAGGAAATTAAAGAGCTAAAAGAAAAGCGGGGGGCTGTGATCTTGGCGCATTATTACCAGCTCCCAGAGATAAAAGAGATCGCTGATTTTGTTGGGGATTCTTTGCAGTTAGCACAGCAAGCCGCTTCTGTTGATGCAGATGTAATTGTGTTTTGTGGTGTTTATTTTATGGCGGAAAGCGCCAAAATCCTCTCACCGGAGAAGACCGTTCTTCTCCCCGATAAAAGCGCAGGTTGTTATCTTGCTGGTCAGGCAACCGGGGATGCTGTGCGCGCAAGAAAAGAAGAGATCCCCGGTTGTGTTGTTGTCACCTATGTTAATTCTTCCGCAGATGTCAAAGCAGAGAGCGATATCGCTTGTACCTCATCCAATGCAGTAAAAGTAGTGAATTCTCTTCCCGAGGACAGGCCGGTGCTGTTTGTGCCTGACCGCAATCTGGGGCATTATGTATCTAAAAAGACCGGGCGCCAGATGTATCTCTGGGATGGCTGCTGCAATGTACATGATAAGCTCACCCTTCAAGAGGTTGAAGCGAGCAGATCAAAACACCCAGGTGCTCTGGTGATGGTTCATCCAGAATGCCGTCCTGAAGTAATTGACGCTGCGGATTATGTGGCCAGTACAGGGGGCATGCTGAAGTTTGCCAAAGAGTCAGAAGCAATGTCATTTATAGTAGGAACAGAACAGGGTATGATCGACTCTCTCCAAAAGCTCTGCCCGGATAAGGAGTTTTATCCCGCAGCTCAGCATATGATCTGCCCTGACATGAAGTTTACTACACTGGAGAAAGTGAAAGAATCACTGGAGAAGTTGGAACCTAGTATTCAGGTGGAGCCGGATACTGCTGAAAAGGCGAGAAAGTCTCTATCTCGAATGCTGGAAATAGTATAGTTTGGTTCTAGATCATATCGGTCTTTGGAAAATGGCATCAGGGATAAGCTGTTGTCTGATTTGCCGGTAGAGTTGGGCTTTTTGGGAAGGGGATGAATCTGTTTGCCCTCCTATGAAACTGATTTTTTGATTATTGGGAGCGGTATTGCCGGCCTAATCGCGGCATATAGGGCAAAAGAATATGGTTCTGTGCTAATTGTAACTAAAGAGCGGGCACAGGATAGCAACACTGGTAAGGCACAGGGAGGAATCGCTGCTGCCATTGATGAAGAGGATTCCCCTTTTCTGCACTTGGAGGATACACTGGAGGCTGGAGCGGGTTTTTGTGACCCTGATGCAGTAGAGATCCTGGTAACTGAGGGGCCTGCTAGGGTTATGGAACTTGTGGATATAGGTGTGTGCTTTGATCGGGAAGGGAGTATGTGGGCTCTTGGGCAGGAAGGTGCCCACAGGAAGAGGAGAATCCTGCATGCCAGCGATGCTACTGGCTGGGAGATCGCCAGGTGTCTTCTCAAGGAGTGCCGAGCTGACAGGCGCATAACTCTGAGAGAAGACAGTTTTCTTATAGATTTTTTAAGAGATGAGCGTTCCGGAAGGTGTGCCGGCGCCTTGTTTATGGACAGCAAAACCGGCGAGCTTAATACCTGCAGGGCTCAAGCTGTGATCGTAACAACAGGCGGTGCCGGGCAGCTGTACTTAAACACTACTAACCCGCCTGTTGCTACAGGTGATGGGATGGCAGCTGCCTACCGTGCTGGTGAGGCGCTAATGGATATGGAGTTTGTCCAGTTTCACCCTACAGCTCTGTCCTATAAAGGTATGCCTCATTTTTTGATCTCAGAGGCTGTTCGAGGGGAAGGGGCCCATCTTCGCAACAGCAGTGGAGAAAGGTTTATGCCCGACTATCATAGGTCTGCTGAATTAGCGCCGCGGGATGTGGTATCCCGTGCTATTGTATCTGAGATGGAGAAAACAGGCACAGATCATGTATATCTTGATTTTTCTCATTTGGATAGGGAAAGATTTCAGAAAAGGTTCCCCAACATCTGGCGCACCTGTGAACAGTACGGGATTGATCTGACAGAGGGCTTGATCCCTGTGGCCCCGGCGGCTCACTATATCATGGGGGGAATTGCTGTTGATAAGAACTGCCGCACAAATATTCCCGGCCTTTATGCCTGTGGGGAGGTGGCATGTACTGGTGTGCATGGGGCCAATCGTTTGGCCAGCAACTCACTTTTAGAGGGCCTGGTTTTTGGGGTGCGGGCAGCAGAAGATGCCAGGAGGTTTATGGAGCAGCACCCTGAGGATGCGGATAGAGCTGAGTTTGTTATTGAAGATAGAGAATCCGATTGGGATGTTCCCTGGGAGGATCTGCTCTTTAAGCTGCGCTCCCTGATGTGGGATAAAGTTGGTATTATAAGGAACGGCAGGGATCTGGCCCTTGCAGCGGCAGAACTGGAAAGGATGCGACAGAGCTGCCCTGAGCGTCCGGCATCCCGCCGGGGAATAGAGTCGATTAACCTGCTTACTCTCGGATGGTTGACAGCGAGGGCAGCCTTGATCCGTACAGAAAGCCGAGGCGGGCACTTTCGGAAAGATCACCCGCAAAGGGATGATCGAAGGTGGTTGCGTCATATTGTTTTTCAAAAGTGATCATAATGAAGTGGAATACATCTGTTAGAGGTGGGAAAGATGCTTTCCTTATGGGTGATCGATGAAGCGGTACAGCGTGCACTTGCAGAGGATGTGGGAAAGGGCGATCTGACCAGCAATGCCCTTATTCCGGAAGATGCCTATACAGAAGGGCTTATCTACAGCAAGGACTCCGGTGTTTTGGCTGGGATGCCTGTTGCCAGGAGGGTTTTTGAGCGGCTTGATCCTGAGGTGGAGATTGAAGAGGTACTGAAAGATGGCAGCATGCTGGCTCCAGGTTCTGTTATCGCCCGTATCAGAGGTAGAGCAAGGGCCGTACTGACCGGTGAGCGTACAGCCTTGAATTTCCTGCAGCGGCTGTCGGGAATAGCTACTGCCACCGCTGATCTGGTAAAAATTATTGCAGGCATAGGAGCGTCATTGGTGGATACCAGGAAAACCACTCCTGGACTCAGGCTGTTGGAAAAGTATGCGGTAAGGGTCGGCGGGGGGTGCAATCACAGGTTGGGCCTTGATGATGGGGTTTTGATCAAGGATAATCACATCAAGGCTGCGGGGAGCATAGCTGAGGCTATCAGGCGTGCGAAGAAACAAATTCCCCATACCATTAAAATTGAGGTGGAAGTGGAGTCTATTGAGCAGCTCTCTGAGGCTTTGGAGGCAGGGGCTGATATTATAATGCTGGACAATATGTCTCCAGCCCAGATGCGGGAGGCGGTGCGTATCACCGCTGGCCGGGTTCCCCTGGAGGCCTCCGGGGGGATTGACAAAGAGACCATCAGAGAGGTGGCGGAGAGCGGTGTTGATCTGATTTCTGTGGGTGCGGTTACCCATTCTGCCAAAGCATTGGATATCAGCCTTGATATAGGTGAAATGAAGAAGTTATCCCGTTGATTCTCTTGGTTAGCTTTGGTTAAGATAGAACTGAAGTGCTAGAATACTATACATGAAAAGGGGAATAGGTTCTGCTCGATCCAGAAAAAATTTATTGTGGGCTGAATACTCAGGTTTTGGGAAGGGAGATTTTTCACTTCCCAAAGGTGGATTCTACCAATAAAATTGCCTTGGAACTGGGGCGCAAAGGTTATCCTGAAGGGACAATTGTCATCGCTGAGGAGCAAACAGCAGGAAAGGGGCGGTGGCACAGAAAGTGGCACTCCCCCCCGGAGAAAAGCCTTTTATTTTCTATAATACTGCGGCCACAGATCCCCCCTGAACTGATGCCCCAATTAACTCTGCTTGCAGGTGTTTCCACAGCCAGGGCTATTCAACTGCAGACAGGAACCAAAGTTGGTATCAAATGGCCCAATGACCTGATCTATCAGGGGAAAAAGCTGTGCGGCATTCTGGTGGAAAGAGCCGGTTTAACTGATCCTTGTTTGGTACTGGGGATCGGTGTTAATGTGAACCAGGAGATGGACGATTTTCCACCGGAACTGCAGGATACAGCTACATCGCTCAGGATGATAGCAGGTAAAATAATTCCCAGGGTGCCTCTGCTGCAGCAGATAGTTGAAAGCCTGGAAGAGGACTATCAAGAATACTGCAGAGCCGGTTTTTCACCTATCAGGGAAAGATGGCTGCAGTATGAAGCGGTTCTGGGTAAAAAAGTGCGGATTGCCATGGGGAACAATGAATACTGCGGAGTAGTTACCGGATTGTCTGAAGATGGGGAACTTGTTGTGATCTCACCCCAGGGAGAAGAAACCAAATTTGCTGCTGGAGAAGTAACCCTTTGCCGGGAGGAATAGATATGATTCTGGTTTTTGATGTTGGCAATACTAACATAGTCTTGGGTGTTTTTGATCAAAATAAGCTGGTTACCAGTTGGCGGATCGCAACCAACCGCAGGCATACTGCAGATGATTTGGGTGTGCTGGTAAAAAACCTCTTTTACTTTCGCGGCCTTCAGATGGATGATGTGGACGCATTGGTGATGTCATCTGTAGTCCCACCACTCACCCCTGCGATTGTTGAGATGTGTAAACGTTATTTCGGCAGGGAACCTCTGGTTGTAGGCCCCGGTGTGAAAACAGGGATGCCCATCCGTTATGAAAACCCCAGGGAGGTGGGGGCTGATCGCATTGTCAATGCCGTGTCTGTGGCCAGCCGCTATGGTGTGCCTGCAATAATCGTTGATTTCGGTACTGCTACAACATTTTGTGCTGTTTCTCGCTCTGGGGAGTACCTGGGAGGGGCGATCGCTCCCGGTATTGGGATTTCCACTGAAGCCTTATTTGAAAAGGCAGCTAAATTACCCCGCATCGAGTTGGCTAAACCCGGTCAAGTGATCGGGAAGAACACAGTGGCCAGCATGCAGTCGGGGATCTATTATGGATATGTGGGGCAACTGGAGGGTATTGTGCACAGGTTTAAAGAGGAGATCGGTGATGACGCGGTTGTGGTAGCAACCGGGGGGTTGGCTGAATTGATCTGCTCTGAGACCGACTGTGTTGACCATATTGATCCTGATATCACCCTCTGGGGGCTTAAGATCATCTATGAACGGAACAAGTAGTGTCAGAATCGGGCAACTCTTGCTGAAGGAACCGGTATTTTTGTCCCCTATGGCGGGCTTTACAGATAAGCCTTACCGGATGATTGTGCATGCATACGGCTGTGGTTTTGTCTATACTGATATGGTCAGCAGTGAGGCGATCCTCTACGGGAACCGAAAGACCATGGGCCTCTTTGACCTGAGTGGGGAGAATTATCCGGTAGGGGTGCAAATCTTCGGGTCTGACGCGGATAAAATGGCCCAGGCTGCTCGTGTTGTAGTGGATCATGGTGCAGCACTGGTAGACATCAATATGGGCTGCCCCACCCCCAAGATCGTGAAAAACGGTGAGGGCTGTGCCCTGATGCGGGACCTCCCTAAAGCAGCCGAGATTATCAGGGCAGTAGCAGAGGCAGTGGATGTGCCGGTGACCGTCAAGATGCGTAAAGGCTGGTCATCGGGTGAATCAACCGCTGTGGAGCTGAGCATGCTGGCTGAGGAGAACGGTGCTGCAGCTGTGGCTGTTCACGGCCGCTCCCGGGAACAGTTCTACTCCGGGAAGGCTGACTGGGGAATCATTCGCCTGGTAAAAAAAGCAGTGAAGATCCCGGTGATCGGCAATGGGGATATCACCACACCGGAGGATGCCAAGAGGATGTTCCAGGAGACCGGCTGTGATGCGGTCATGATCGGGAGAGGGGCACTGGGGAACCCCTGGATCTTTCAAAGAACAGCACACTATTTAAAAACCGGAGAACTGCTCCCTGAACCCACAGCGGAAGAGCGATTTGCAGCAGCAAGAAGGCATTTTGACCTGGCTGTAAAGATCAAAGGGGAGAAAACAGCATTATTGCAAATGCGGAAGCAGTTGGCCTGCTATATGAAAGGCCTTCCCGGTGCAGCTAAATTGCGTGCCAGAATAAACAGCTGCCAGACCGCAGAGGAAGTGCGCTCCCTGCTCGACCAAGGGATGGTTAGATAGGATGGGTTTACCTGGATGAAGAAACCATAATGTTGTCTGTAGGGCATATATTAACCGCTTTGCTGCTTATCGCTTTCAGTATCCCTCTGGCACTAGGTTCTATCAAGATGAATCCGCTGTACGGAGTAAGAATAAAAAAGGCTTTTGAGTCTGAAGAGAATTGGTATAAGATTAACAAATACGGCGGCCGGAGATTGATATTCTGGTCCATTGTTCTTATCTGTATTAGCATAGCAAGCTTATTTTGTAACCAGTGAAAACTCAATTCTATTTTCAGTCTTTTCTCTTGCACCTGTCATCGTTTTAATCCCCTGTATAATTGAAATTCTTATTTTTGCTAAGAAACTGTAATCTGATTTTTTGACCCATTCTGACTTTAGCCAAGGAAAGTTGATGAGTTATTCTTTTTATTAAATGATCTAAATTGCGGAGTGGTTAAAATGAGTATTAAAATAGTGCCTCTCGGCACATTATTGTTAATCATCTATATCATCATTGATTGTATCAGGCATAAGACTGCGAATTTTTCGCAGCTTCCGGCTGTTGCCGGGTAAAGGAGGTGTAAATCCGTGAAAAACAAACTATTACACTATTCTGTGATGTTGATGGGTTTACTGATCGCTGTTGTTGCATGTCAGTATATTGACAGTGGTACCATCGACCCGTTGACACCATTTGGGGTTGTGATATTTTTTGCTGTGGCGTTTTTCTCCTTCAGTGGGCTGACAAAGGAGCAATTTACCCTGGGGCTCGGCAGGTTTCTGGGTGCAATCAGTGTACCGGTTGTATTCGTAGTTCTGGTTTATTTTATCCTTTCACTGTTTTCGATTCATTTAACACTAAAGCATCTATTGGGAATTTATCTTTTTGGTGCTGCTATCGTTCTTCCTTTTTTAATCAAATCAAGCAAGAAAGATGCTTCACCTGGCCAGGTGGATGAAAGAGCCGAGCGCCAGATCACTTGGTCAGGCTACTGGTCCTTTTTGTTCCTGAATTTTTTGATTATCTGTGCACTGGTTCAGCCCTGGCTGCTCCTGGCTCAAAAAGCTCTTTGGGTGGGTGTTTTAATCGCTGGGTTAGTTTTTTGGTTAACTTTTATGTTCATCTTAGAAAAAAGCGGTCGTTGACCGGGTAACAGTTGCTGCTTAAACAGCCCGCTAACCAAAGCAGCCGGCAATGGAGATTGAATGATAGAGTTTATTCAGCTGCCGGGTTCTCCATAATGCCCACAAAAAGGGGCATCCCTGTCTGGAGATCCATGATGCCATAAAGAAAAGGCCGGTCCAGGGTCAATTCTTTGTCGAACTGGGGAGCGCTGGTTACTCGCACTTCGACCGAGGTAGCTGCTGAGGCTTCAGTGCCTTTCTCATCGACCCTGATGAATGTTTTGTGTTTAACCTCACTGATATAAAGGTCCTTGGTGTGCTGTTCATTCATCTGTGAGAAATCTGCCTGATAGGGGTCGAAGGCGATACCCATGCCTAGTTCAGTCAGCTCATTGAGCAGGCTGTCCTCATAGTGCGCTTCGAACTTTGGCATGGCCAGCTGGACTGTATATTTAGGCTTTTTGGCCATCAACCTTGCCAGATCATTGAAGAGCGATTGATCCTGTTCAGCCAGCCATTTCCGTGGTGTCATTTCTTTGTCAGGCAACAGGGCAAAGTAGGCAAACTTTTGATCAGCATAGGGAAGTGCAATACCTGTGGCCTTATTGATTGAGAAGTAGGTCATCCGGTCGAGCCGGTGCATAAAGGGAGTTTCAATGGTGCCATCAGGTGTGTTGAAAGTGCGGTCACGGGTGTTGTTTTTGTTGAATTTTGTCTGCCAATCAGATTTGAAATAAACCGCGTTGATCAGGTAGATGACCACATCTGGGTCTATGGAGTCTACGATCTTGTCGATCGTATTATGGGTCGCTTCTTTAACCCAGTTATTGATGATCTTTGGGGTGTTCCGGTCATTAAAGTCCAGTTTGTTTACATCAGCAGCGAAATAGTCCGCGTTTTTCTGCAGAAACGGTTTATATGGTGTGAAGTCTTGATCAAACCAAATGGAGTTGGCTATTTCCAGCTTTGTTTTGCTGTCTGTCTTTTCTAAGAGAGCAATCCAGCTGCGGCAGGCATTGTTGATCATGTCTACGGTCAAGCCCTGATCAGCCAGCACATCCAGCATCGCTGTTTTTGTTTCCCCATCAGCACCATTCAATGTCATGGCCAATGCCAAATAGACCGATGCCGGCGAGATCATGATATTGCCTTTATTTTCCGCCGATTTTTTAAACAGATCAACTGCAAAAGCATTGCTCTCCTTTTTGATTGCCTCATCTATCTGGGCAGGTGAGGTCGGCTGTTGAGACGGTTTTATATCAGCCATTAAGTCGGCGGCTCCGCTTTGAGAGGCACACCCGGAAAATGCAAGCGACAAGCAGATGAATATTATGAGACAGTTGAAAACTTTTTGTTTCACCAAAATAAGCCTCCCCATTTATGGTTTTCGGTTTGATTTTGTTTCCACCAATGGAGGTCTTTGTTGATATTCTAGCATAATAATAGCTTAAAATGGGACACAGTTTTTATCGTGGAATTTGGCTGCTGAATACAACTTTATTTAACAGGGTATGGTGTAATAAATGGAGAACTGTTAAATGGTTTAGCTTTGACATAGGGTCGGTGCTATAATTTCGGATAGTCTGGTAAGATAAAAACAAAATGGCAAAGGAG
>JAAYWP010000143.1 GCA_012516535.1 Syntrophomonadaceae bacterium
CCCGCTACTCCACCTCCATGTTTCAAATATGAGTTTGCAGCATTTACGATAGCATCGGTATCCATATCGGTGATATCACCCTCAATGAGCTCCAGTACAGAATTATTCACTTTTCTCAACATTAAAATAACCCCCCTTCCCCTTTTTTTGGGGATTTTTCTGTTATTAGGACAGTTTTATCTGTTAACTGTCAGAGTGAACGATTCTGTTGGTTTAACTGGATAGTATAGGTGGCAGGTTTTGCTGATCAGGTTTTTTATGCCCGCAATGAATATTGTTCTGCAGCCATCGGGCCACTATAGGGTACAAGTAATTCTTTTAAATGATAAGGATTTGTTTCTTCTAACCAGGCCCTCATTCTTTCCTCATCATCAAAGATGACAGGCATGCGATTGTGTATATTCTGCATGAAAGCATTGGGTTCAGTAGTAATCATACTGCAGGATAGAACTGCTTCTCCTTCTTGTGGCTGCCATAACTCCCAAATCCCTGCTAAAGTAAAAAGCGGTTTATGCGGCAGATAGATGCGGAATGGGTCTTCGCCTTTTTGCCTCCATTCATAGAAACTATCTGCAGGGAGTAAACAGCGTCTTCTGAAAAAGGCATTGCGAAAAGAAGGCTTTTGATCGATGGTCTCTGCTCTAGCATTGAACATTTTATAGCCAACATTTGGTTCTTTAGCCCATGATGGGATTAAACCCCAGCGCATCAAAGATAAGCGCCGTTTATTATATGAGCCGGTAATAACAGGTATTTTCTGCCCGGGTGCAATATTAAAGTTAGGCTGGTAGTTGATCTGTCCGTGTTGAATATTAAAATATGCAACAAGATCTCTTCCCTCAACTGTAAGACTGAAGCGGCCGCACACACTAAATCCCCCTACCACCTCATCTCCACATAGATAAGGATTTAACCATACTGTTAAAATCTATTTATTAATCAATTCTATTCTTAGTATAAGTATTCCTACTAATAATAAAAAATAAGTGCCATTACTGATTTTATTGGATTGCAGGTTTTCTAATACAAGGATATACCCTTTTCTGTCAGCCTATCAACCCAAATCATTTTCAATAACTCTAATTCTTCTGTATAATCAGTTTTAGATTCATCCTCATCGTACTCGATTTTTTCAAGTATCTTAATTTCAAAGCCAACACTACCAATTTCCAGCCAATCTTTCTGCAGCTCTTTATTTGGGTGTATACCTCCATCTAGCTTAAACCGAGTGCTGTTGATCATACCTTTTAAGTTTTGTGTGACTTGTAAGTAATACTTGGAACTGCTTATATTGATCACTGCAAATATCCCCATTTCGGGTTTCATCAGCTTATATTGTTCCTGAAGTTCCCTTTTTCTTTCTTTCGATATCTGCATCTTTCATCCCTATCCTTATCATCTTAATAACATTTATCCCTTAATATGGCAACAAGGGCTTTCCACCGCTCTTATCAATCTTCATCCATATTAATACAATTTCGTTTAGTCTTATAGCTTTATTATCATGGATTATTCGTACATAAACATGGGATTATCCTACATACTGTCGTAGTCTAACCGAATCACAAATAGGGTCGGTGCTATAATTTCGGATAGTCTGGTAAGATAAAAACAAAATGGCAAAGGAGTAGAAAGCCATGTCAAAAACCAGACAACGATATGATGAGGAATTCAAAAAGAATGCGGTTAAGTTGAGTTATGCAAGCAGC
>JAAYWP010000002.1 GCA_012516535.1 Syntrophomonadaceae bacterium
CTCGCGCGGCGGGATAGTCCCGGTGGTAGCGGTGGATTGGGCCGATCACTCAACCTGTCCCCCTGATCGCGCGGGGGGACAGTCCCACTGATCGGGCCGATCACCCAATGTCTGGTGATCGCGGTGATCGTGGAATAAAGCGAAAAAGCAAGCCTGGCGGTTGAGAGGTGGGAAGTGTGAGGTTGGAGGTGGGAATTTATGGCACCGTTGGGTAGAGAATAAAGCAAAAAAGCAAGCCTGACACCGTTAGAAAAAAGCAAAAAAGCAAGCCTGGCACCGTTGGGGGGGCACCGTTGGGGGGGGGAAGAGGATTATTTGTTTTATTCGAGAATAATTATATGGATCAGACGATTTGGTTCAGCATGTTGCCATCTATGGCAGCACTAATAGATGGCGCAGGTAGGATTGGCCAGTTATATCTCTGCTAACTATCGTGGTGATTGGTCTGGTCTAGTCTAGAAAGGGTTCATCCACTAATTGGGGGTGATTTTTTGCTCGATGAGATAACCATTGGGAAACTGGCTGTACTGCTGGCTGTCAGCTCTGATGCTGAGGAAAAGGAGATTTTACAGAAGGGAGAGCAAGCAGGGTATAAGCTGTTCAAGGGCAGGGTCGGCTCTATGGATGGTGAAAAGATATTTGCTGCTGTGGAAACAGCTGCTAAAAGGAGAGAGATTATCGAAAATCAATACCGGGAAGAGCATGCCCTTTATCATTCCATTCTCGATGCCTTCCATGGAGTGTGCCGGGGGGAACTGGCTTTGGGGAGTGTTCTGCGCTCTGTGGGCCTTGTTTTCAGTGTTGTGCGGGGTCCCCGCATGGCCGGGGATTATTCTGATGGAGAGTGGTTAGCGGTAGCCCTTTACGGCAATATCGGTGCACCCATCAAGGGTTTTGAGCATGAGGTAATAGGTCTAGGTATCAATAATGTTTAAATTATGATAGGCAGATGCCCGGGGTGGCTGCCCCGGGCTAGTTAATGCGCAAAATAATAGTGCACGCAGAAAAGGTCTTAGCAGGAGGATGTGCAGTGGAAGAAAGAGGGGCAAGTTTGTGGAGAAGCAGGGGTATGCTTCTTCTTTTAATTGCAGGCAATACAGTAATTTACATGATGATCTATCTCAGGGGCACTTATTATATCCCGCTGATGGAGGAACTGCAGATCAACAACACCCAATTGGGGATGATGGGTGTAGCCTTTGGCGTAACTGCCGCCCTCTGTTACTTTCCTGGTGGTTGGCTGGCGGACCGGTTGTCAGCAAGGAAGCTTCTGGCTATATCATACATTCTTACCGGCTTGGGAGGTTTTTATTTTGCCAGCTTTCCCAGCTATCTGATGTGTGTTCTACTGCATGCCTATTGGGGAGTCACCACCTCCCTTATCTTCTGGGCTGCTTCCATCAAAGCCACACGGCAGTTGGCTGCAGTAACTGAGCAGGGGCGAGCCTACGGTTTTTTGGAAGCCGGACATGGTTTGGTAGCAGGGATTTTACTATCTTTAGGCCTGGCTTTGTTTGCCCGCTTGGGGAGCAGCAGCGATGCCTTGTCACTAGTCATAACTGCCTATGCGATTTTGTGTTTGTTGTTCGGCGTGATCACCTGGCTTTTTTTTAAAGAAGAACCCTGTGATGACCGTTATTCCAGAGATTTATGGAGTGATATTATAAAAGTTGTTAAAATGCCCAAGGTGTGGCTGATAACATTGATTATCTTCTGTGCCCATTGGGCTGTATGTACAACTCAGTACTTGGTGCCCTTTTCATCCCAAGTTTTTGGTGCAAGTGTTGTCTTTGGTGCCGCTCTTTCCATTATGAAAGACTATGTGCGGCCAATTGTGGCAGCGGCTGCCGGAATTGCCGGGGATAGGATAGGCTCGTCCAAAGTGATCTCTTTCGGTTTTATTGTGCTGCTGGCAGGGTATGTATCTCTGCTGATCGTGCCCGGAAGAATAAACCTGCTCATTCTTTTGATCATCAACAGCGGAGTCGTCTATCTGGCAATGTATATGATCAGGGCTCTCTACTATGCCTTGCTGGAGGAAGGGGATATCCCTCTAGCCATTTCTGGGACTGCGGTGGGGTTAATTGCCACCTTCGGGTATGTTCCGGAAATCTTTGTACCTATGGTTGGCGGCCGGCTCTTGGATCTTTTCCCAGGGCTTGCAGGGTACCGGTATTTGTTTACCATAACCGCTGTATTGCTCGTTGTCGGTTATTTTGTAACAGTTTACTGGATGAAAATCACTAGAGAAAAGAGGCGGAAAATGCTTGCCCTCCGGAAAAAGGGTGTTTTTTCCGCTGGGAAAGTCGCTGGGCAACATAGTGTAAAGTTTTTATAGGAGAAAACAAGAAGAAAAAGACAAGAGATCATCACTTTTGGTAAAATTGAATGCACCAAAACAAACCAACCAAAA
>JAAYWP010000144.1 GCA_012516535.1 Syntrophomonadaceae bacterium
GCCTGAAAACCCAAATCCACCAATTCAGCAACTACTCTCTGCCGTGATTTCCCCCAGAGAGGTAGATAGGCACTCATTCCAGCTGCAGCACAGGCATTCTCTTGCCATTTACGGTGTTCCTCCAGGTCGATGTCACCGAAAACACCAACCTCGACACCCTCTGCTTTAAACTCCCGCAGCTGACCGATGAAAACCCCTTCATAATCCTCCCAGGAAGCTGCCCCTGTTACCAAAGGCACCCCAAGGGATGCCGCCTGCCGCTCCAGAATCCTTAATGGCAGGCCATGGGATTTTGAGTGTTCTCCTTCCTCTGACAGCATGGTAAAGAGACAGCATGGCTTTCCACCAGCCTGAACCGCATAATAAAAGGCCAAACAGCAGTCTTTCCCACCGCTCCAGGAGCAAAAAAAGGGGAGGTTTTTAATAGAACAGATCATCTGCTGCTCCTTTATTAAACCAATTTTAATGCAGTGACCCGGACTTCTCCAAGATCGCTGTTATTTGCTCCAACTCCGGTGTCTCCAGCATCTCCAGTTTTCCTTGATCACCGAAACTGGTATATGCAGGCTGAATAGGCAGTGTAGCCAGAACAGGAAGGCCTGTATCCTCTTTTACCTGCTCTCCTTTCGGTTTTCCGTACGGGTAGATGATCTCACCGCACTCCGGGCACTCCAAATATGCCATATTCTCTACCAAACCGATAATAGGAACCCCCAGAGTATTCACCATTTTTACCGCCTTTTTTACGATCATAATGGCTAAATCCTGGGGAGAGAAGACAATAATTACCCCATCCAGCGGCAGTGTCTGCAGCACTGTAAGGGGAACATCACCTGTACCTGGCGGCAGGTCTACAAAAAGGTAATCCAAGCCTCCCCAATCAACATCCTCCCAGAACTGCTTGACAGCCCCGGCCAGCATAGGGCCTCTCCAGATCACAGCCTCATCCTCTTGTTCAAAAAAGAGATTGAGGGACATCACCTTGATCCCCATTGCTGTCCGGGGAGGGATAATTCCATTCTTGCTTGTGGTGATCTTCCCCCCTTTAAGACCCACCAGGCGAGGTATACTGGGGCCTGTAATATCCGCATCCAAAATTCCCACCTGATAACCCTTTTTGGCTACAGTACTAGCCAGAAGGCCGGTAACAGTGGACTTCCCCACACCTCCCTTACCGCTCATCACAGCGATCACAGACTTAACATCATCCCTAACTTTAATCATGTTCAGCTTTTCACAACTCTGTTCGCAATTTTCTGTTTTCGAAGAACATGAATCACAAATAGATTCTTTTTTAGCCAATGGTAAACCCTCCGATTTTCACAAAATGTTTTGGCATATGCCCATAACTTAATTTAGCATATTCACTTTTAGATTGCCATAAAAAATAAATAATACCCTATCAATTTTACCAAACTATTAAATAATTCAACATAAAAAAATAAACCAAAAGAGAGAACCAACAAGGGGTTCTCTCTTTGTTAGCTAACACAGATAACATTTTAGAATGCAGGGATACAGCTGCCCTGGTATTTTTCCTCTAGAAAGGCTTTGACCTCAGGGGACTGTAGTGCCTCACCCAGTTTTTTAATAGCTTCTTTATCCTTATCTTCTGGACGCACTGTCAGCACATTGGCGAAAGGAGAATCCTTGGGCTCCATAAAGATAGAATCCTCGACTGGGTTAAGGTTCGCCTCAATGGCATAATTGCTGTTGATCACACAGGCATCCAGGTCCTCCAGTGCCCGGGGGAGCATCGCTGCATCCATCATCTGGAACTTGAAATTTTTCGGATTTTCAACAATATCCTTTTCTGTGGCAGTTACATCTGCCCCCTCTTTCAACTTTATAATACCGGCAGTAGCCAGCACCATCAGAGCGCGCCCACCATTGGTAGTGTCATTGGGGATCCCTATCGTAGCGCCTTCTGGCAGATCCTCTAACTTCTGATACTCATTTGAATAAACACCCATTGGTTCAGTATGAACCTTTACAGTCCAGACAAGGTCTGTATTGTTCTTTTCATTGTAATCCTCTAAATAAGGAATATGCTGAAAGAAATTGGCATCGATTTCCCCATCATTAAGGGCTGGGTTCAGCAGTACATAATCGGTGAATTCCTTGATTTCCAGCTCAATACCCTCTTTTTCCAGTAAAGGCTTAACTATTTCTAAAATCTCGGCATGGGGTTTTGCTGTTGCCCCCACAACCAGTTTTGTAGTGTCTCCATTTGACTGTTTATCTGCGCCATTGTCCCCACAGCCGGCTGCTATCCCTATCAGCAGAACAAAGCAGCACAATAAGGCTAATACCTTTTTATTCATTCTTAAACCTCCTTATTCTCTCTTTTAATACCTTCCTACCCAAACAGTTAATCCCTCTTACCTTCTTCTATTACTGATCTTTGCGGCCAGGCTATCCCCTAACATCTGCACCAGCTGGACTAATATGATTAAGATAATTACTGTGATCCACATAATGCCGTGTTCATAGCGCTGGTAGCCATAGTAGTATGCCAGTGTTCCCAAACCACCTCCCCCTACAATACCTGCCATAGCTGAATAGCCCACCAGGTTAATAGTCGTTATAGCAACCCCCAAAGTGAGTGAGGGCAGAGCTTCAGGTAGCAGTACTTTGCTGATGATCTGCCAGGAATTGGCTCCCATAGACAAGGCAGCCTCAATCAAGCCCCATTCTATCTCTTTTAGGGAAGTTTCCACCAAACGAGCTACAAAGGGGATCGCAGCAAGTGTAAGCGGAACAATAGAGGCAACAGTTCCGATATATGTTCCTACAATCAATCGTGTTAAAGGTATAATCAAAATCAAGAAAATAATAAAGGGAATAGAGCGCATAATATTTACAATAGAACCGAGAACCTGATTAACAGCTTTATTTTCTAAAATATGTCCATCAGAGGTGACCACCAGTATCACACCGAGAGGGAGCCCAAAAACATAACTGAGAAAAGTAGAGATGGCAACCATGTAAACGGTTTCCCAGGTGGCTAATAAAACCTTGTCCATCATCCAGGCATCAAACATGATTGATCACCTCCACTTCCAGGCC
>JAAYWP010000145.1 GCA_012516535.1 Syntrophomonadaceae bacterium
ATGACGAATATCCAACATTGAGACCTCACACTCCTTAGGGGGAGTTGGCCATCTGAAAAGATGACCATTTTTGAGGTCTCTTTTTTCTACATAAGACACTCAATTACCTACAAAAATTGTACACTGCCACATGGCGAATATCCAACATAGAGGCCTCACACTCCTTGACGGGCGGCCCTCTGCAAAGATGACCATTTTTTGAGGCCTCTTTTTTCTACATGAGACACTCAATTACCTACAAAAATTGTACACTGCCACATGACGTGTCTGTGTCAAGAAAGTATAGAATGTTCTGCTGTTTTATCTATTATTTGAGAACCGTAATAGAGAATTTTTGAAGATCAGTAACAGACAGCTTGCATTAATGGAACTTAATGGCACATTGCAGCATAAGCTGACCTAGAAAGATCCTTGAAAGGGGGACGATAAAGTGTCTTATAAAGATCTTGATAGTCTTTATGAAAAAGCGATCGAGTATGATCTTGAGGAGATAGGCCTGCTAACCATGGCTGCTCGCATGGCTCCACCTCCGGTCCGCCAGGCTCTGTTGGGAATGATTAAAGAAGAAGCTCAGAGTGCGAAGTTTTGGAATACTCTATCCGCATGTACAGCTGATTACAGCAGACCATGCCAGCCAGACGATCAAATGAGGCCTCCAAGTTATTACCCTTTGCAAAAAAATGATGAAGATGAGAAAAAAGATTAACAAAAGGAGGGATAGGGAATGAGTGGAACCTGGCAAGATAGTTTACAACGTGTACTCAAAATTAGTGAAGCCGAAATTGAACTATGGCAAAAAATCGCCGACATGGTAGCAGGCAATTACTGCAAATGTATTATTCATATGATGATTAAGAAAGCAAAAAGTGAAATGGAAGCCCTAAAAATGTTGTTGGATATGCATGAGCGGGAACCTTGTGATAAGCCACATAAGCCAGGTCCGGATTATAGCCCTGGTTATGATCCCGGATATAAACCAGGATATGATCCTGATTATGCTCCAGGGAATAAACCTGGCTATGATCAGGACTATGATTCAGGGTATAGACCCGGCTATGATCACGACTATGCTCCAGGATATAAACCTGGGTATGATCCCGGTTATTCCCCAGGTTATAAACCCGGATATGGGCCAGATTATGGCTATGGTAAAGATAAGGACTTCGATTCCGTTCCATATGCGGAAGAAGATAAAGAAGATAAATAAATAGCTAAAAAACAGATACACAATAACCGGCAGTTTTTTTATGCTGCCGGTTTTTACTGTGGACAGTACTGATTTGCCCCTAAAGTATTTGCGGTTATCAGACGATATATTAAAAAGAGGAATGTTAACAGGAGAGGAGAGCATGATATGGCGGTGCTCAACCGGATCAGCGGTCTGGCCTCAGGCTTGGATGTGGATCAGATAGTAAAAGATTTGATGAAAAGCTACCAGATGCGCATTGATAAGGTCAAGCAGAATAAACAGATCTGGCAGTGGCGCCAGGAGGACTACCGGGCGATCAATACCAGTCTCCTTTCATTGAGGAATGCTGTTTTTGACCTTAAGCTACAGAGGACTTTTCTGGCCAGGAAAGTGAGCTCCAGTAATGAGAATATTGTTACTGCATCAGTGAGTTCTAGTGCTGTGCCCGCTTCATACCAGGTTTGTGTTAAGCAGCTTGCCACTGCGGCTACCAACAGCAGCACTGGTCGAATCTCCGCTGCAGCTGCCCTTACCGGCGATACCTTGGATGTTGATGTTGTTAATACAACAACTGCTAACCGGTTTAAGATCTCCCTTGATGGGGAAGAGATGGAGATCCGGTTACAAGAGAATGCATCCTACGATCTTAATGAATTGGTAAATGATATTCAGACTCAGATTAACGAATCTTCTCTCGAAGGTAAAGTTTTTGTTTCCCTCACCAAAGATAACCAACTCAGGTTTGCAGCAGTCAGACAGGATGACGGCTCAGTTCCAACAATTAAGGTGACAGGTGATGCTCTAACGGTTCTGGGGTTTGAGGAGGAGCAGACCTCGCAAAGCCTTGAACCTATCGATACCAGCGCCTCCCTTTGGTCACAGAGAGATAAGTTTCTATTTAATAATTTTGAGTGGACTGAGGACCATCAATTTCGGTTTACCATCAATGGAGAGGAGTTTGTTTTTGACGGGGATACAGACTCCCTTGATAGTGTTATTGCTGCCATTAATAAAAATACAAAAGCAGGGGTCAGTGTATTTTATGATGCGGGAACTGACCGGATCTCTTTAACTACAGTTAAAACAGGTGATTATAGAAAAGGCCAGGGAATAGAAGGCGCAGAGATTCAAATTGCAGGCGGATTCATGTCAGGTGTACTGCGGATCGATATGGCTAATGAAAAGGGTGGAGAGGATGCCCTCTTTGAGATCAATGGATTGGATGGTATGACCAGCCATGATAATAGTTACACGGTCAACGGAGTGACATTTTATTTTAAAGAAGCAAATCCGGAAAAAACAGTAATTGTTACTGTGGAAAACGATATCGATGGGGTGGTCAACGCCATTAAAAACTTTGTTGATAGTTATAATAAGATTTTGGAAGAGATCAACAAAAAACTGACTGAACCCCGTTACCACGATTATGCCCCCTTAACAGAGGAGCAGATTCAGGAGGGCAAGCTGACCGACCGCCAAATCGACGCCTGGGAGGAGAAGGCCAGAAGCGGCCTGCTGAAAGGTGATCCTATACTGAGCGGAGTTCTGGCAGATATGCGGAGTGCTTTAGCGAGTATTGTACAGGGTGTGACAGGTGAGGTAACAGTCACCAATGGTTTTGAACAGTATACAACTATAGCTGACAGGCTCAGTGTGATCGGTATCACTACTGGTGAGTATTCAGAGCGGGGAAAACTGCACCTGGATGAAACAAGGCTGCGGGAAGCCCTGCAGTCCAACCCTGAAGCTGTGATGGAGTTATTCACCAGGACCAGGGACGCAGAGGGGAATGAGATTGATGATAAGAGTCAACTGGGTATTGCTGCTAGGCTTTATGACGCGGTCAATAATGCCATGACCCGGATCACCAGACAGGCGGGTTCAGCAGGCAGCCTTTATGATAACAGCTATATCAGCCGTATGCTGCGTCAATTTGACGAGCGTTTGGATAGAATGAATGATCAGTATATAAGAATTGAGGATCGTTATTACAGACAGTTTACAGCACTGGAGAAAGCTATTGCTCAGATGAACACCCAGAGTATGTGGCTTACTATGCAGTTTGCAAGTAACCTCCAGTGAATAGTGTAAAGTGATTAATGCGGGGGAGATAGGATGATATGCGAGCGGAAAGTATTAAAACTGTTGGTGAAACAGTGAACCAGCAGTTGTATGCTCCAAAATTGGACAAGAAACCTGAGGAGATGCAGGAGCAAGCCACTGTGGGGCAGGATCAACTTATTAGAAAACCTCTGGCGGAGTTATTGAAAAGTGATTATGACATCAATTTTCAGTTGAGCTTTACTTTTCACAAGGAAACTGAGCAGTTGGTGGTTGAGGTGATCGATCCTGACAACGGAAAGGTGATCCGGCAGATACCACCTGAGGAACTGCTTGAGCTGGCGGTTAAACTGCAGGAGATGATCGGCCTGTTTCTCGACAAACGGGTTTAGTATGTATGAATGATAAGCAAGGGAGTTGTGTAAATTGTATTCAGCGGTATCAAATCCTTTTCAGCAGTACAGAACAACCTCAATAAAAACAGCCAGTCCGGCTAAACTCTTATTGATGCTCTATGAAGGGCTTATTGTCTTCATTAAAAGGGGAAAGCAGGAGATTGAGTCTGGCAATCCTGCTCAGGCACACATCTCCATTGTGAAAGCCCAGGATATCCTCACTGAGTTGATGAGCAATTTAAACATGGAATATCCTATCTCACATAATCTCTTTCAACTTTATGATTATATGAAACAGCGTTTGGTTGCTGCCAATATTAAGAAAGACACAGATATATTAGATGAGGTACTCACCTTTGCAGAAGAACTGCGGGACACCTGGGCGCAAGCAGCAAAAATTGCCAGGGGAAGGGAAGCAGAGATTTGAGGATGATGAGTAATGCTGTCTGGCAGGAAGCCTTGAAGCTGACCCAATCTTTAGAGGAAATAACAGGGCTTATGAAAGATAAGCTCGATGCCGGAGAGGTTGAGGCTTTTCTTTCTTTACTTGATCAACGGCAGAAGATTATCGAACAGCTGGACCAGCTAAAGAATGAATCAGGGATAGCATCGTGGATTGATGTGGCAGATAAAGAGGTATCCCAGGAGATACAGAAGATCAGCCAGGAGATAGCTAATACTTTCAGGCATTTGCTCCAGGAGGATCAGCGTATCAAAAACATCCTTGAAGAAAAAAGATCTA
>JAAYWP010000146.1 GCA_012516535.1 Syntrophomonadaceae bacterium
CAAATGGATGGTATACTGCGGCAAAACGCCGGAGTGGGGATCGGCGAGGAAGTTACTATCAGGCCAACCGTTTGGGAGAGAGCCCGAAGCGTTGTTTTAGCACCTGCTGTAGCAGGTTGGATTCCTACCGATGATCTGGAAATCGCTCACTTTAAACAAAAGTTGATTGGCCTTCCTGTAAGGGTAGAAGATATTGTAGCGCTTCCTACATTTGCTGGCAATGAGGAAAACTTTGTTGTTGAAGGTGTGCTGCCTAAGGGGAATGTGATCATTGGCAAGGATACAGCAGTATACTTTAAAGGAAGCGAAGGTTCTGAAAAACTGAGTATGTCGGTCCGCTATGAGGATGTGGGCGGGCTGAGTAAAGAAGTACAAAAAATACGGGAAATTGTTGAACTACCACTGAAATACCCCCGCTTGTTCCGTGTGCTCGGTGTAGATGCACCAAAGGGAATTCTCCTTTATGGCCCGCCAGGAACAGGAAAAACTCTCATCGCAAGAGCAGTCGCCAATGAAACCCAAACCCACTTTATTCATGTAGATGGTCCCGAAATTATGCACAAATATTATGGAGAAAGTGAAGCCCGATTGCGTCAGGTCTTTGATGAGGCGCGCAAAAAAGCACCCAGCATCATTTTCCTGGATGAGGTTGATGCCATTGCGCCCAGGCGCACTGAGGTTCATGGTGATGTGGAAAAGCGGGTTGTGGCGCAGTTGCTGGCGCTGATGGACGGCTTGGAATCCCGGGGCAATGTGGTTGTCCTTGCTGCCACTAATGTTCCGGATTTGGTTGACCCTGCTCTGAGAAGACCAGGCCGCTTTGATCGGGAAATCTGCATCAATGTTCCAGATCAACCAGGGCGTTTGGAGATCCTGCGTATTCACACCAGAGGCATGAATTTGGCAAAAGATGTTTCCCTGGAACATCTGGCAGCTGTTACCCACGGCTTTGTTGGTGCTGATCTGGCAGCACTATGCCGGGAGGCCGGGATGTATGCTTTGAGGAGAGTTCTGGCCGATTACCGGTTCGGGAGTGATGACCCTGAAGGATTATATCTGGAAGTAACTGCTCAGGATTTTTTAGATGCTCTGACAGATGTGGAACCATCGGCAACTAGGGAGTTTTCTATGGAACTCCCAACTGTGAATTGGGATAATGTTGGAGGACTGAAGGAAATCAAAGAAAAATTAGAGGCGCTTGTGGAATGGCCCTTTAACTATCCCCATCTTTATCAGCATTATAAATTACAAGCACCCAAAGGAATCTTGCTATCTGGCCCTCCAGGAACAGGAAAAACATTGTTGGCTAAGGCGCTGGCCAAAAAAAGCAAGCTGAATTTCTTACCTGTTGATACTCCTCTGCTCTTTTCTCACTGGATGGGAGAAACAGAAAAAGCCTTGCACGAGGTTTTCAAAAAAGCTAGACAAGCTTCACCATGCATTCTCTTTTTTGATGAAATAGATGCCCTTGCTCCAAAGCGCCAGGGTGGTGAGAAAGCAGTCACCGCTAGGTTAGTCAGCCAGTTTTTGATGGAGTTGGATGGATTGGAAGAGTTAAAAGAGGTTGTCGTTCTGGCTGCCACTAACCGGATTGATATGATTGACCCTGCACTCCTTCGCCCTGGCAGATTTGATGTGGTTTTAGAGTTTCCTCTGCCGGACCTTAATGACCGGCTGCAGATCCTGCGGGTTCACCTCAAGGACAGGCCCCTAGGCAGTGATGTTAAACTGGCCGAGATAGCAGCGGCAACAGAAGGAATGACTGGTTCGGACCTGCAGGCGATTGCCGATAGGGCTGCCTTCATTTCCATGGCGGAGGTGGTCAGGTCCCGGCAGGTGGATGATAACGGTCAATGGTGCATTGAGCAAAAACATCTGGTCCAGGCAATGGAAGAGCTTTACTCTAGGCACCATCAACCGCTTATCCAATTGGTTAATAAACAAAATTAGTGGGGGGTGATTTATGAAAAAAGTTGTAGAGCGGTTAAAACGTGGAGATCACAAGTTTTTATTACATGGAAAGGAGGAAAGTCAATGACTGAAAATTTGTTTGCTGAACCAAACCTGAAACAAATTACTGTTTGGGCACGTGGTGTTCTGCAAAATAAAGACGCCCGGGATGTTGCCGTTGCACTGACCGAGGCAGCTGCAAGGGAGGGCGCACATGTCCAGGCATGGGAAAACTATGTGGACCTGCCTGACAGAATTAATGTTCCAGTAAGGGCTTACGCCAAAATCAGTACAGATCCTATTGATAGCAGGTATGTTTTTGAGAACGATGCACCAGATATCGTGGTATTGGTGGAAGAAACCTTGGTTAAGGGTCTTAAGATCCTAAAAGGGTTGAAAAAAGGCGGTATCCTGGTGGTGAATACTAAACGTTCACCTGAGGAGATACTGAGTTTCCTGGAGGATAAAGGGAACCTGGGTGTTGTCGTAACCGTAGACGCTAACAGCATGTCCACTGCGGTACAGACCCTCTCCGGTGCTGAAGGAGCCACAGATGCCACAGGAATAGGTGTTGGAATAGCTGCTCCTGTTGCTGGTGCCGTTGTCAAAGCCTCTGGGATCGTTGACATCAATAACCTAGCTGCAGTTGTCAAGAACCAGGAGGCAATGAAGAGAGGATACGAGGAATGTACAATCCTCAAGTTAGATGAGATCGAGCCGGCAAAACCGGAAAAAGAAGAAACAGCTATGGATCTTCTGAATAGATTGCCATTTGCCGGGACAGTAAAATCCCCTGTTTCCGAAAACCCAGGGATGGTTACAGGGACCTGGAGAACCAAACGTCCAGTTCTGGATCAAGAAAAATGCACTGAGTGCTCCACTTGCTGGATCTTCTGCCCAGATGCATGCATTACCAGAACTGATGATGGCATGGTATTCAACTTGAAATACTGCAAGGGTTGCGCCATTTGTGAGGCTGTTTGCCCAAGTGAAGCAATTTCTATGGTTCCAGAGTTAGACTTTAAAGATTAGTTTAGGAGGTGAATGTAATGGGCAAAGTAAGACGTATTTCAGGGTGTGTAGCTGCAGCAGAGGCGGTTAGGCTTGCTGATGTGGATGTTATTTCATCCTATCCTATTCGCCCGTACACAGGTATTATGTCAGAATTGGCACGCATGATCGCTGACGGGGAGCTCGATGCAGAGCTTGTTTATGCCGAAGGTGAACATGCGCAGTTGAGTGTTGTATATGGTGCGTCAGCAGCAGGTGCACGTACATTTACCGGTAGTTCCGGTGTTGGTGTAACCTTTGCATTTGAGGTGTATTCTCCGATTTCCGGTGAGCGGCTGCCGGTGCAGATGGCAATCGGTGACCGTACACTTGACCCACCAGGAGATTTCGGATCAGAGCACACTGATGCAGAGTGCTGCCGGGATCAGGGTTGGATCCAGGGTTGGGCAGCAACACCGCAAGAAGTGTTGGATATGCACCTGATTTACTACCGGGTTGGTGAAGACCCGAATGTGATGCTTCCGCAGTATGTCTGCCAGGATGGTTATTTTGTAACCCATATCCTTGGCGATGTAGAAGTACCTGAAGAGGCACAGGTGAAGGAATTCCTGCCGCCTTATAAGAATCACCATGTTTTGGATGTCAGAGATCCACAGATCATTGGTCCTCAGATCGAGCCGGCAATGGGTCCACCACAGCAGTATCAGCGTAAATTAGCCTTTGATCGGATCAATGATGTATTGATCAAAGCCCATGATGATTTTGCCAGGATCTTCGGCCGGAAATATGACCCCTTCTTAGAAGAGTTTATGACCGATGACGCTGAAGTGGTGATCTTCGGCCAGGGCGCCCATATGAATACTGCCAAGGCAGTGGCGGCTAGACTGCGCAATCTGGGAGAGAAGGTTGGCGTTGTCAGGTTGCGTACTTTCCGTCCATTCCCTGCACAGGAGATTCTCAACAGAATGTCTAAATTTAAAGCTATCGGGGTTCTCGACAACTCAGCTAACTTTGGAATCTCCTGCGGTGGCGGAGTGTTGCTCAGTGAACTGCGTGCAGCTCTCTATGATGTAGGAGATAAAGTGAAGACCGTAGGCTTTGTAGCAGGCCTCGGCGGTGAAATGGTAACTCATGATGAGTTCTTGCGGATGTTTAGGAAACTACAAGAAGTGGCGAAGACCGGTAAGGTTGAAAAGACAGCCTACTGGCTCCCATTTGAACTGTAAGAAAAGGAAGGGAGGGGAAATAGATGAGCGAATTCGAACGCATTCAATCAATTAAAAAAGCTCCTGATGAAGAGTACTATGTACCTGGGCACCGTACATGCGCAGGTTGTGGACCAGCCCTCTGCTATAGGCTGGTAGCCAAGGCAGCAGGCCCCAATACAATCTTTATTGGCCCCACTGGATGTATGTATGTTGCTAATACCAGTTATGGATGTGGACCCTGGCGTGTTCCCTGGATTCACTCCCAGATTACCAATGGTGGAGGTGTAGCCTCCGGTATTGAAACAGCATACAGGATGCTGCGCAAGAAAGGGAAATATGATGGGGAGCAGCCGAATGTAATCGTGATGGCTGGTGACGGTGGAGCGACTGATATCGGGTTGCAGGCTTTATCCGGAATGCTTTACAGAGGTCATAAGGTACTCTTTATCTGCTACGATAATGAGTCCTATGCCAACACAGGAATCCAGGTATCCCCGACAACACCTTACGGCGCCTGGACAACCTTTACACCTGCAGGAAAGGTGATTCCGGAAGGAAGGAAACACTGGCCGAAGGATAACCCGAAAGTTATCGCTCATGGCCATCCATATCTGAAGTATGTGGCAACTGCTTCTATCGGCTATCCAGTAGACCTGATGAACAAAGTAAGAAAAGGTCTTGCCATGGATGGACCTGCTTACCTACACATTCATGCCGTTTGCCCGAAAGGTTGGCAGTTCCCCGCTGACAAGACCGTTGAAATTGCGAAATTAGCTGTTCAGACAGGTATGTACCAGCTCTATGAGTATGAAAACGGTGAATACAAACTCTCTGTCAATATCAAGGAGCGGAAACCTGTTTCTGAATACATGAAGCTGCAGAAGCGTTTTGCTCACTTGAAACCGGAACATATCGAAAAGATGCAAGCATTTGTCGATGCACGCTGCGCAGAAATAGGACTCACCGTTCCGGTTGCAGCTACCACAGAGTAACAAAAAAATACCCTGGGTGTGTCTCACACCCAGGGTATTATAACATCATCAACAACTAAAAGTAAAGTTGAAGAAAACAGTTGTACCCATAATTACTCCGATGATCCTGCACTATTTACTGTTGTTTTATGTAAGATACTCACCAATAAACCGCACTAATTTCCGCATTAACATGACACCAAACAAAACTGTCTCTTGCTTAAGTTGATGGAAACTAGTCAATGGTCATGATTTCTGGTGAGGCTATTGGAATCTACTCCATGGAAAAAGGAGAGGAGTAAAGGTGTCAATTCCTATTAATTTTTGGACGTGGATTTGCGCTTTATTGCCTATTTTAGTTATTTTGGTTTTAATGATCGGGTTCAAATGGAGTGCTTCTAAAGCTGGACCTATCGGTTGGGCCGTAGCTTTAATTATTGCAATTGCTGTGTTTAGAGCCGATTTTAATCTCTTGGCAAACTCCAACGCCAGGGGTATGGTAATGGCTTTTTACGTTCTATATATTATTTGGGGTGCACTGCTCCTCTATCATGTTGTCAATGAGGTTGGAGGAATCGAGAGTATAGGTGCTACCTTTATTGATATGACCCGCAATAAAATCCTGCAATTGCTCATGATCGGGTTTGCTTTTGTTACTTTTCTGCAGGGGGTTGCTGGGTTTGGGGTACCTGTAGCTGTAGGCGCTCCATTATTAGTTGGGCTAGGATTTCCGTTGGTAACTGCTGTTGCTGTTGCCCTCATTGGGCATGCCTGGGCTGTTACTTTTGGTGATATGGCAGCATCTTTTGCGGCTCTGCAAAGGGTGACTGGACTTCCAGCAGCAGAGCTTGCTCCCTGGTGTGCCTTTTTCATCGCTCTTGCCGGTATTTTCTGCGCTATTTTTGCTCTTCACTGCTATGGGGGCATGAAAGCGGTAAAACATGGTTGGGTGCCGGCAGTGGTTGTAGGCGGAGCTATGTCAATTTCTTTGTATTTCATTGCCCAGTGGCATCCATCTCTTGCTACATTTCTAGCTGGTATTGTAGGAATGGTGGTTACTGCACTGTTGTGCCGGGTTGGTGCCTTCAACACTGAGCAGGCTATAGCTGATGCAGACGCCATTGCTCATGGGGCTGATGACGTTGGAGGTAAGGGTACAACAGTTACCAAGAAAATGGGCTTTAACCTGGCATTTGCTGCTTATTACGCACTGATTGCCGTTGTAATGATTGTGTCTTTTGTACCTGGATTAGAGGATGCTCTGAAAGAAATTTTAGTATTGAAACTGGATTTTAATGAATACGCAACAGGTTATGGTTGGGTTACTGCTGCAGGGTCATCTTCTGCTGTGGGTATTTTCTCTCACACAGGAGCGCTCCTGGTCTATGCCGCAGTAATCGGGATGATCATTTATGCTGTTACAGGCCACTGGAAGCAAGATTCTTTTCCAAAAGTAATGAAACGGGTAGCGAAAAACGGTCTGGGTTCCAGTATTGCTACTACCTCAATGGTGTTAATGGCTTTCATCATGGTGGAGTCCGGTATGACCTATACACTGGCCAAAGGTGTGGCAACTGTGCTTGGCGTGGTCTACCCTGTTTTTGCACCACTGGTAGGAGTTCTGGGTGCCTTTATGACAGGTAGTAACACCAACTCTAACGTAATGTTCGGAGCATTACAGACTCAAATAGCCCAGATACTGGGTGTAAGCTCCTTGATTATGGCTGCTGCTCAGACAGCTGGTGGTTCTATCGGTAGCATGTTGGCTCCTGCTAAAGTGATAGTCGGAACCTCAACTGTTGGCTTAACCGGGCGTGAAGGAGAAGTTATCGGGAAGACATTGAAATACTGTGTCCTCCTGGCATTGCTTTTAGGAATAATCGCCTGGATTATGGTCTATGTGTTGTTCCGAACTGTACAGTAGGAGGGATAATTCATGTCTGACAAAAATGAAACCAAAAAAGATACAAAAATGATCTGGCAGAGTATATCGCTGCTGGGGATGCTGCTGGCACCCGGTGTGCTCCTCTACCCAGGAGCTAAAAACGGAAGTTCCGGCTTGGTTTTATTA
>JAAYWP010000147.1 GCA_012516535.1 Syntrophomonadaceae bacterium
TATGGAGGGGATAACTATGGGTCTTTTCAGAAGAATTAAACGGGATGTTCAAGTTATATTTGAACGAGATCCCGCAGCAAAAAACATTTTGGAGGTAATCTTCTGTTACCCTGGTTTCCACGCCATCTTACTACATAGATTTGCCCACTGGTTCTATCAGCGGGGTTTTGTTTTCCTGCCCAGGCTGATTTCTCAACTCAACAGATTTATGACGGGAATTGAGATCCATCCAGGGGCTAAAATCGGTGAGGGGCTGTTTATTGACCATGGTATGGGAGTGGTGATCGGGGAAACCACAGAGATAGGGGATAATGTGACCATCTATCAGGGGGTGACACTGGGCGGTACCGGTAAAGAGAAGGGTAAGCGCCATCCCACATTGGGTAATAATGTGGTAGTCAGTGCCGGAGCCAAGGTCCTGGGGTCCCTCAAGATAGGTGATAATGTAAAAATCGGTGCTGGCTCAGTTGTGCTGCGGGATGTGCCCGACAACTGCACAGTTGTGGGTGTACCGGGGAAGGTTGTAAAACGAAACGGACGCAGGGTCCAGGATGTAGCTGCAGATGCTATAGACCTCAGGCACAATCTCCTGCCGGACCCTGTTGGTGATATGATTGTTGCTCTGCAGGAAAGGATTATTCAGCTGGAAAAACAATTAGAGCAATTGGAGGAGAAGATCGATGGCCCTGAAAGTATACAACACATTGTCTAAGAAGAAGGAAAAACTAGTACCGGCGGAAGAACAGCATGTGAAGATGTATGTGTGTGGACCCACTACCTATAACTTTATTCACCTGGGAAATGCCCGGGCGCTGGTGGTTTTTGATACGATCAGACGCTATTTAGAGTACAAGGGATATCGTGTTACCTATGTTCAGAACTTTACAGATATTGATGACAAGATCATCAACCGAGCCCATGAGGAGGGCATGGACCCCTTTGAACTGGCAGAGAAGTACATCAATGAGTATTTTCGGGATGCAGATGCCCTCCGGGTCAAGAGGGCAGATATCCACCCCAGGGCCACTGAGCATATCGATGATATGATCGAGATGGTCAAGGAGCTTCTTGAAAAGGGCTTTGCCTATCAGGCAGATGGGGATGTCTATTTTTCTGTGCGGAAATTTAAGGATTACGGAAAACTTTCCGGCCGTACACCGGAGGAGATGCTTTCCGGAGCCAGGGTGGAGGTAGATGAGCGCAAACAGGACCCTCTGGATTTTGTGCTGTGGAAAAAAGCGAAAACTGGAGAGCCGTTTTGGGACAGTCCCTGGGGTCCGGGACGCCCGGGCTGGCATTTGGAATGTTCGGTGATGTCGCTCAAATATCTGGGTGAAGGCTTTGATATCCATGGTGGCGGCAGTGATCTCATTTTTCCTCACCATGAAAATGAAATCGCCCAGGCAGAGGCTTGTACCGGTTCTGCGCCCTTTGCCCGCTATTGGATTCACAACGGCTTTGTAACTGTTGACCAAGAAAAGATGTCCAAATCTTTGGGGAACTTTTTTATCGTAAGGGATCTGTTGCAGGAGTGGGCACCTGAAATTCTCCGTTATTTCCTCCTTTCTACCCATTATCGAAGCCCTCTTGATTTCAGCCCGGAAAGTTTAAAGAGAGCCCGTAAAGGCTATAACCGTTTGGCTAATACCTTGGAACTGCTGGCTGATACTATTGGGGGCCGGGAAGATGCTACAGTTGATAGGCTTTCCAAAGAGGCAGAGGAATTTCGGCAGCGGATAGCGGCTTGTGTTGCTGAATTTGAAGAAGCTATGGATGATGACTTCAATACAGCTCTAGCATTTGCTGCCCTCTACAATATGGGACGTGAAATCAACAGTTTTATCAATGACCGGGCATTTGTTCCTACACCTGCGGCTGTTCACGTACTGGTGGTAGCCCGCAGCTATTACCAGACCCTGATGGATGTTTTGGGGCTGCTGCCCGGGGAAAAAAGGGAATTAGGGCTTGAGTACAAAGAGATGCTCCAGGAGATAATTAATTCTGTTCGGGAGCAGGTGCAGGATCCGCTGCCAGGGGAGCTTCCCGATAATTCTTCAGAACTTTTGGATCTGTTGATCAGCCTGCGCAATGAGGCCAGAGGCAAGAAGGATTATCAATTGGCTGATCAGCTGCGGGACGCCCTCAAAGGGATAGGGATTATTTTGGAGGATACCCCACGGGGTACACGCTGGCGGCTCGTGTGATCTTTTCTGCTGAAGATTTTTTAACATAGTGTAATGGATAGTGGTGTGTTATAGTATTATCGATCTGATGGGATCAGAGTATATGAGGAAGAGTTCCAGTAATAATAAAGAATAACACAAGAGGGATTAA
>JAAYWP010000025.1 GCA_012516535.1 Syntrophomonadaceae bacterium
AGCTATGGCTTTTCTCCATAATTTTGTTGGTATCTGAATTAAACTTTTCCCAACATGCAGGAATTTGGCGGAAAAAGTTGAATAATATACTTGTTAAGTTATTATTGAGTTATTAAGGATTTAAGACAAACAGGAGGCAGTTTGGATGGTATTTGATAAAAACATCCTGCCTTTAATCTTATTTCAGTATTTACCTGAAACGACTATTTTTACCGCTTTATCTATGTTGTTAGCGGGGTATAAGATTAGATTGAAACAGGTAGTAATAATTGGCATTATTGGGGCTCTTTTTGCAGCAGTAGTTAAATCACAACAACCGATGCCAATAGTGAGCACCTTGTGCATCGCATTTTTTTTGATCATATTGTTCGTAATATTCTATAAATTAGATGTTATCTCAGCTTCTATTGCTACATTTTTGGGCGTTGTAGTTGTTGGATTTGTGGAAGCCGCTAATTATTTTTTCGTCACTGCGGCAACCGGGATTACCATACAGCAGGCTTTTGAAGATTTGACTTTAAGGCTGCTTTTTCCTCTGCCTGAATACATTTTTTTGACAGTTGTGATTTTGGTCTGTCATAAATATAATTTTAGTCTTATCAATTTAAGAGAACTAAAAGAATTGAGTAGGAAGGATCATGAAAGATAGAACTTTATTCAACATAATCATACCCTTAGGACTAGCCTTCCTGCTTGTCTCTTTATTAATGCTCTCTTCTTTTACTCTACACAACCTAATTAGTAATCCCCTTTGTTTATCAGAACCTCTTTTGCTTGCTATGATTATCGTACTCTTTGTTACTATACCGGTTTTGCTGATCTTGACAAAAAATGTTTTTTTGCTTACCAAGCAACAGAAAACACTGGAAATTCAAGACTTTTATATCGAACACCTCAGTGAACTGGTCAGAGCGATCCGTGTACAAAGGCATGATTTTGTCAATCACATGCAGGTTGTTCATGCCTTAATGAAAACTGGCAGATTTGATAGAGCAATTGAGTATATAGCTGATTTATCCCATGATATTCAAATAACCGGAGAAATGCTGAGAGTTGATATGCCTGAACTATCAGCCTTGCTGCTCGCTAAAACTGACCTGGCGCGAAAAAAAGATATATTATTTAAAATAACTGTGGAGTCAGATTTAAAAGGATTGGAAATTAAGCCCCTGGAATTGATCATGGTGGTGGCGAACCTGCTGGACAATGCCTTTGAGGCTGTAGAAACACTGCCTGAGGAAAATAGGATTGTGGTTTTAAAAATAACAGAAACCGCTGAATATTACTGTTTGCAGGTCAAAAACCCAGGTTACATTCCTGAGGAAATAAAGATGAGAATCTTTGAAATGGGATACTCTACCAAGGAGGGGAAAGAACGGGGAACAGGACTGGCAGCTGTGAAAGCTGTTGTGGAAAAGAATGGGGGAAAGATTACCTTACAATGCAGCAGGGACCAGGGAGTAACGTTTACAGTGCGTTTGCCAAAACCATCCAATTCATAGAGATAGCTATTATTTAATAAATTTGTTTTTATTGCTTAACAACACATGCGATTTTCTGAAAAAGGAGCATCCAGACGATAAAAATCTCACAATACAGAGCGCCAATACCGAAGCGGTACCAGATGGCTCTGGAAGTTACTTTGCTGTAAAGGATAAGTATAAACCCCAATAACACTGTTACAAACTGCAGCCTTTCCATGGTTCTTGCCCTGAAAACTGCGGTGCCCAAGGTCATGGTAGACAACTGCTCTTGTTGGCTGTTGGGATGGGAAGCGAGAATTCTGTTTGTGATAAGTATACCGAGCTGTGGGACAACCATGAGAGCGATTATTGTCAGCGGGAGCAGACCGGTCAGCAAAACCTGCACCCCTGACCAGATCCCCAGATACCAGTCTGCAACCAGATCCAGTTTAGCCCCTATACGTGAACACTGTCCCCGCAGCCTGGCCAGTGGGCCATCGATAAAATCGGTAAGTGCAGCTGCACATAGAAGCCAGAACTGAATTGCCAGTGAAGCACTTCTTAGATAAAAAATGATTGCAATGGAAACCAAAACTATGCGCAGCCCTGTGATGTGGTTTGGGTAGATCCAATCAGGAACCAGTAGATCCAGCATGGGTTTTAAAGCTCGGTCACGGATTCTCTCCTCTGCATCTGTGATCCGTTCCGGCAGATTCATCCTAAAACCCACCTTTCCCTATGAGGTTCTAATACCATTTTATCATAACTTTTCCTAAATAGTCCGGAAAGCATTAGAAATTGTGCGGTTGTTTTGGACTATAAAAACACAAGCTGAATTTAGTTTATTAAGCATATTATCAGGGTTTTTAGATGGGGGGGTTACTTATTGCAGAAGGCTGAATCCTCAAAATGGGCCACTTTAGCAGCAGTATTGGTACCGGTATTGATGGGACCAATCGATGCCAGTGTAGTAAATGTTGCCTTTCCTCGTCTGTCAGAAGTATTTAATGTAAGTGTTGATGTTGTGGGATGGGTAAGTATGGCTTACCTGTTGGTCTTGAGCAGTTTTTTGCTTAGCTTTGGCCGGTTGGGAGATATGTTCGGTTTTAGGCGCATTTTTTTGGCAGGTAATGCTATATTTACTGTTGCCTCAGTATTGTGCGGTATGTCCTGGAGTATCGGAGCGCTGATCGCCTTCAGGGCAATTCAGGCTGCCGGTGCTGGAATGACTGCCGCACTTGCTCCGGCAATTATCACAGCAACATTTCCCCCGCAGGAAAGAGGGAGAGCGCTAGGAACACAGGGTATGGTAGTCGCTCTAGGACTTGCTATCGGCCCTACCCTTGGTGGAACCTTATTGGATCTATGGGGTTGGCGTTCCATCTTTTTTATCAACTTACCTATTGGTGTCATAGCTCAAATTGTTTGCTATAAGTTGATTCCTGAAAAAGAAAAACTGGAGAAACAAAAATTTGACTGGGTGGGGGCTTGGCTGGCACTGCTTACCCTTGTCTCACTTCTGTTTTTTATCAGCCGCGGCCAGTATTACCAGTGGTCAGGATTTATCATGCTGATGCCAGTTTTAGCACTTATTGCAGGAATATTGTTTATCATTCAAGAGGGAAGGACAGCTGAACCGATGTTGGAACTGAACATGTTCCGGAATCAACCTTTTACAGCTGGTAATATTGCTGCTCTGTTTCATTTTATGACCCAGTATATCATTGTTTTTGTTACTCCCTTTTACCTCCAACAGCAACTGGGATTAACATCATCGAAAGTAGGACTTACTATGACAGCCTTCCCCCTAACAGTATTGATTGTAGCCCCTTTGAGTGGAGCCCTTTCAGATAAAATCGGTAATCGCATACTCTCTTCTCTAGGTGCAATTTTTTGTGTTTTGGGAGCCTTAAGCCTTTCTTTTGTGGGACCTGATTTTCAGCCTTCTGATGTGACCTGGCGTTTGAGCCTCTTCGGCCTGGGAACAGGAATGTTTCAGTCCCCCAACAACAGTGCGATTATGGGTGCTGTCCCGAAAAATCGTCTTGGCATCGCAGGTGGGGTTTTGGCCACCACACGCAATATAGGAATGGTTTTGGGGATAGCTACCGGTAGTGGTGTGCTTGTAAGCAGACAGGCTGTATATGAATTAGCGGGTACTTCTCTACCGCGGCTGCTGGCTATGCATGATGCCTATTTAACTGCTGCCCTTCTTTCTGTAATCTGCTTTGTGTTCTGTATCTTCGTCAAAAGCCGGAAAGAGAGAGGCTTGCGGGGTAATACAAAAGCCCCCTAATCAGAGAAAAGGATATGAACGCTGATCAGTGGAGAATAACGGAGCTTTGGCCGCAGAGCAGAGAGCGAATACTCGCTGGAAGAAGATGTTAAGCCTATATTTTCAATTTTTGTTATAATAACTTCTAAATACAGTATTGAAAAAGGAGGCCTTTTAAATGGATACTTACGAAGCTATTTTAGACTTTTTCGCTAAGGCTGAGCAAGCGGTTCGCACAGGAGATATAGTCAAAGCCACCGGCATAGACAAAAAAGAAGTCGAAAAAGTCATGAACAGGCTGAAAAAAGAGGGGAAAATTGTTTCTCCCAAAAGGTGCTACTGGGAAATCAAGAAAGACTAATCGTAAACAATTCTTATCAGCAATCCCATATTAACTGGGCTTTCTCCACTTTCGGTATCAGCATAATATCGTCTTAATTGTAGCTAGAGCAAAATAAAAAAATAGAAGAGAAGCAGGCCGAGTTGTTCAGCATAAAGAAGTAAAAGTTTTGTGATGGTAGACGATTTTTCATCCTTTACATTAGGAAAAAAAGGTGCGGTGGGGAAATTTTTATGAATAAACAAATAGTAGAGATGGAAAACCTTGACCTTCCGAAGACTTTTACTGACATACTGGATTTATTAGATGATTGTGTTTTTATTGTGGATAAAAACGGGTACTTCGTTTTTTATAACAAGGCTAATGAAAGGCTTGATAAACTGGATCAGGAGTTTGTCATTGGCCGTCATTTAACTGAATGTTTTAATCTAAATCAACACACAAGCATAACTCTAAATGTTTTAAGCGAACAGATACCGATTTTAGATGCATTTCAAGATTATACTACCGCTTCGGGTCACCGCATATTATCAGTCAGCAGTTCCTACCCTCTCTTTAACAAAAAAAAAGAGCTAATTGGCGCTTTAACTATAACGAAAGATATCACCCGGTTCAAAAAATTGATGAACATTGTTAACAAAGAATCCGCAGGAGAACATATTGCTAACGATTCCGGTGCTCAATATACCTTTAACAATATTATCGGGAAAAGCCCACTATTAACTAAAAGCATTAAAATTGCACAGAAGGCATCAAAAACCGATTCTCCGGTTTTGCTTTATGGGGAAACAGGTACAGGCAAAGAATTATTTGCCCAAAGTATCCATAATGAAAGCGGCGTTCGGGGGCCTTTCATTTCCCTTAACTGTGCAGCAATACCAGAAAATTTATTAGAAGGCATTTTGTTTGGTACTGCAAAAGGCGCGTTTACCGGTTCTGTAGAACGCCCAGGCCTTTTTGAAGAAGCAGCCGGCGGGACTTTGTTTTTAGATGAAATAGGCTCTATGAATCCAGACCAACAATCAAAACTGCTGAGAGTTCTGGAAACAGGAAGGTTAAGAAGGGTTGGGGAAACCAAAGAACGAGTTGTTAGGGTCAGATTAATCAGTGCTCTGAATATATCTCCCATTGATGCCATTGAGCAGGGGTTAATCAGGCAAGATCTTTTTTATCGTTTAGGTGTGGTAACTATTAAAATTCCGTCATTAGTTGAGCGCCGGGAAGACATCCCTATGTTAACCGAGTATTTTATTGATCATTATAACAAGGCATTTAAGCTTAATGTACAAGGGGTTTCAACTGAGGTGATGAAAATATTTTTGGAATATAACTGGCCGGGAAATATCAGAGAATTAAGGCATACCATTGAACATGCCATGAACCTTGTAGAAAATGAGACAATTGAGAAAGAGCATCTTCCCTTTTTACTTTTTGAAAGGTTGAAAATGAAGCCTTCAAAAAG
Organism: Syntrophomonadaceae bacterium; assembly: GCA_012516535.1. Lineage (GTDB taxonomy): Bacteria > Bacillota > DSM-12270 > Thermacetogeniales > Thermacetogeniaceae > DTU068. The sequence continues at coordinate 5,541 of JAAYWP010000025.1, forward strand.
TGTGGAACAAATAGTTGATATTGCCGTATCAGAGGAAATAGATGAGAAGGGCATGGATTTGAAAACTGTTGTTGAATTCGTTGAAAAAGAAGCCATCTTAAGCGTATTGAGAAGAAACGAAGGTAACATAAACGAAACAGCTAAAAAATTGGGTTTAAGCCGGCAGAATCTTGACTATAAGATGAAAAAATATGGGTTAACTTCAACATCTTAAAGAGAAGTTGATACAAAATTTTTTGATAGTTTAATCAAAATATTTTGTCTAAATAAGTATTTGCATAAAATGCTCACAATGTGAGCATTTTTGTTTTTTCTTGATACAAAAGGGTTTAAGCCCCCTCTCTCAGTTTTTATTTTTCTGGCACGCAATTTGCGATTTTAGGTTATATAACCGCACCTTAATACAAATGCTATATGTAGAAGTGAGGTGGAGTTGCCCGGTAATTTTTTACTTGGTATTTGCTCACAATTTCGGAAATACTAAAAAAAATTGTAGAGTTAACGAAGGAGGAAGCAATGATGCAGGTAAGTGATCTCGAAAGAACAAAGATTTTACACAATGGAGAAAAAGAAAAACTAACTTTCTCTAAAGAAGAGATGGAGCGACGCAATACTAAGCTCCGTAAGCACATGGCTGACAATGATATTGATGCTGTATTGTTTACTTCTTACCACAATATCAAATACTACAGCGACTTTTTGTATACGGCCTTTGGTAGAAACTATGGACTGGTGGTGACCCAGGATAAGCACGTTACGGTGAGTGCGAACATAGATGGAGGTATGCCTTGGCGTACCAGCTATCAGGATAACATCGTATATACAGACTGGCAAAGAGACAATTTCGAGTATGCTGTGAGGAAAATTTTGAATGAGGCCGGAATTAAGAAGGGCCGCTTGGGCATTGAGGAAGACCATGTGACCATCGAGTTGCGCAGAAAACTCCAGGATGCGTTCCCGGAATTTGAACTGGTAGATATTGCAAAAGCAACAATGAGATTCCGGATGATTAAATCCCAAGAAGAAATTGATCTCATCCGTAATGGTGCCCAAATATGTAACATAGGCGGCAAAGCGGTTATTGAAGCAGTCGCAGAGGGTGTACCCGAATATGAAGTAGCTCTTGCCGGAACACAGGCTATGACCCGTGAAATTGCCAAGCGCTACCCCCATACGATACTAAGAGATACCTGGGTATGGTTCCAGTCCGGAATAAACACAGATGGTGCGCATAACTGGCCTACCACCAGAAAAGTGCAAGAGGGAGATATTCTCAGCCTGAATACATTTGCCATGGTTAGTGGCTACTATATCGCACTGGAAAGAACCATGTTCTATGGAGACTTACCTGATGAATACCGGAAATACTGGGAGATCAATATGGAAGTTTATAAACGAGGCCTTGAGTTGATCAAACCCGGTGTCAGATGTAAAGATATTTGTGCTGAATTAAATGACATATACCGGGAGCATAACTTGCTTGCTAACCGTACTTTCGGTTACGGGCACTCCTTTGGTGTGCTTTCTCACTATTACGGCCGTGAAGGAATTCTCGAGCTGCGTGAAGATATTGATACTGTATTAGAACCAGGCATGGTAATTTCTATGGAACCATGCATCACCACTCTCGAAGGACAGCCAGGAGCAGGCGGATATCGTGAGCATGACATTCTGGTGATCAAAGAGAACGGAGAAGTCGAAAACATCACCGGTTTCCCGGTTGGCCCAGAGCATCTTGTTATTAAAAAATAATTTAATGAGGGATATGATGAATAAAAAATGCGGGGGGCGGGATGCCCCTCGCATTAAATGATTAAGTCAGCTTCAGATAACTTGAAATATTGGTTTATTCACTGGTCCGAATAGATAAGAACTTCGCTACTAAGTATCCTTAAGCCGGATCTTTTTTAAATCCATAATAAAGGGGAGCTAATGTATGGGCAAAAGTGAAGAGCTAGTGATGCAGAATTCTTCGAAGCCAGATATTTCTGCTGGACTAAAAAAAGCGGTGTTTGCAGCTGCACTTGGTAATGCCATTGAATGGTTCGATTATGCATCCTATGGGTACCTGGCTGCTATTATTGCTACTGTTTTCTTCCCTCCTGGTGACAGAACGGCAGCATTATTGGGTGCGTTTGCTGTATTTGCGGTTTCATTTATAGTTAGGCCAATAGGGGGTATATTTTGGGGCAATTTCGGTGACAAAATTGGTCGCAGGCGTACCTTAATATATACCATTTCAATAATGTCGATAGCCACATTTACCATTGGGCTCTTACCGGGATACTCAGTGATAGGAATTTGGGCTCCACTCCTCCTAATGATGATCCGTATGGTTCAGGGATTTGCTGCATCTGGTGAGTATGCCGGTTCAGCTTCATTTATTTCCGAATATGCACCTAAAGGTAAAAGGGGTCTGCTGGTTAGTATGGTACCTGCTAGTACTGCTGCAGGTTTGATGTTTGCTGCTTTGGTCACCTCTCTTCTCGATTACTATTTAAGTTCAGGAGCATTGCACAGTTGGGGTTGGAGGATTCCCTTTCTCATAGCATTACCTCTTGGATATCTCGGTTTGTTTATTCGTTTGCGGTTGGAAGATACACCAGTGTTTAAAAAATTGGAAAAGGCTGAGCCCGAAGAAGAAAAACGGGGATTAAGGGCACTTAAGCCCTATTGGAAAAAAATCTTGATTGCTTTTGGAGTTGTTTTGCTGAATGCAGTTGGATTTTATATCATCTTGAGCTACATGCCAACCTACTTAATGGAGGAAGTGGGCTTTAGCCGCCTGCATGGAACCTTAATTACTTTGGTAACATTATTTACTTATGTTTTCATTCTTCCTCTAATCGGTCACCTAGCAGACCTTGTGGGGAGAAAAAGGGTGCTTATGACAACCTGTGTATTTTTTGTACTGTTTACCTACCCAGTCTTTCTGTTATTATCTCAAGGTGGATTTTGGTCGATATTGGCCTTATTTCTGTTAGGTGCTTTTCTGGCAGGTAATGACGGAGTGTTGGCTACATTTCTTACTGAAATGTTTCCCACTTCGGTGCGCTTTACTAGTTTTGGTCTCGCTTTTAATACCGGAAATGCGCTTTTCGGCGGGACCGCTCCATTTGTTGCTACCTATTTAATTGCCTTAACTAATAATCAATTTGCTCCGGCGTTTTACCTGATGGCGGCTGCCACAGTTTGCTTTATATCTTTAATACAAACAACTGAGACCGCTCATAAAGATCTAAGTTGATTAAATGAAGTGTTCGCCCCTTAAAACTGGGATATCTCATAATATAGTTAAATGCGAAGAGAGCGCTCATAAAGAATTGCTAACTGCATAAACTCCCAACCCAGGTTTGGATTATTGCGGTCGTTATTGCCGGCCGCGGTCCAGCCTAATGTGAACAGTGCCGGGGAATTTTGCGACCCCGACACTTTACTGTTTTGAGACAATTTACCCCCACCCATAATGTTTTATCAAAGGACAGAAGGACAGGTAGTCCCAGTTATATGTTTTTACCCATTTCATATGCTTGTACCATTGCCTGGCTTCCCTTAATATCACCTGCATTATGAACGCCAAGCCCATAGATAATACCCTTTTCTTTTGACCCCTCAAGGCAAAAAGCAAAACCTCTGAAACCTTCTATGGCCCTTTTCACATACTGCTCTCGGTCATCCGCAGCAGTGATAATAAAGTACATCTCTTTGTCCCTGATTTCGGTGTACTTTGCATAGGTTCTATCTATCAAAGTTTTCATTCGGGCGCTCATGGAATAAAAATAAACTGGTGTCGCCAGGACAAACACATCGGCAGCCATCATTTTATCCAGAATTTCGTTCATGTCATCCTTCTGAACACAAGTGCCGCCGTTTCTTTTACAGGCATCGCAGGCCAAACAATAATTGATCTTTTTATCTCTCAAGATAATTTTTTCAACCTGATGTCCTGCTTCCTTGGCTCCCCGCATAAATTGGTCACATAAAAGATCTGAATTTCCGTTTTTCCTGTGACTTCCCGACAATAACAATACTTTTTTCATGTCAATTTCATCCTCCTACATGTTTTATTATTTTTCATTTCACCGGTAAAGGAGATGTTCTCATCTGCTTCGGGTCCTCTTCTTTAGGAATAGACTCCGGCGGACAGCTCATCATCGAGACGGATCGTGCCGGCTCTATCCAGCTCGGTAAAAAAGCCTGCCAAGTGTGTCGGAAAAAGGCAGGGCTGGCTTGTATAATAACGAATATTCTTCACCTGTGGCCTAACTTCCTCTATAATCTTGGTTAGTTTGTCGAGACATAAAACTTTAATGGATGTGAGTTTATTGAACTTACGAAACTTGGGTTTGCTCTTGATCATTACTTGCTTGCTTTTTCCCCCTTCCTGTTCTAAAAAAGATATTGCCGAAACAAGACTTTTATTAACAAGAGAGGAGGTTTTAGAAGGGGAATTTCCTTCTAATTTGACACCTATTGATGCTGTTAAACGCTATGTAAGAGCACAGTTCACACAGAATACCGAAGAATTACGGGCAGCAATATCAAAGGATCTATCAGACAAAATGGGTGTTGAGTTTTACCCCCCTTCCTTTGGCGTGTCTAGTCCCTGGGTGGAACGGGCCGAGATTGTACAACAAAATGGAGCTAGTACAAACAAATGGATGTATGCTATCAAATACTGGATGGCGACTTCTCAAGGAATGGTAGGGACCATAGCTATTGCCAATAAATAGCAGGTGGGGTATACTGATAATAGATTTATATGGGGACAAGGATGGGTGATTAATGAAAGGTGCAAAACTAAATACATTGGGGGAAAAAATTCTCAATAAAGCATTATAATGATCCATTTGTAACCGTTTCGAGTAGTGCGCACGCTTTAAAGAAAATGAAAGCTATCGGGAGCTATCGGGAGTAGCAAGGCTTTTTCTTGTTTGGGTCTCTTAACAATGCGGCCATCCACAGCGAGCTTGCCTTTCTCAAAATCTCCAACCACATGGATGATCGGCCCATCAAGGGTTTTCTTTGGCGGAGACATCGGAGGGGCTCCCGATTCCGCTACCTCTCAATCTCCGCAGAAAACGGGTATGTGCTGACTGGGCTGGTAATATAACCAGCGCAATAAGAAGGTTGCCTGAACCTGTTAGGTTTGAAAAAGCAGTTTGTATTATTAAAATAATAACTCCTAAAAACATCGAATGGGATGTCGATAATAGGGCAATCAATATTATAATCAATTCCTTACGAATGACGCAGGTTATAAAGAATGACAGCTGGAACAAATTGTCGCTCTACATTTCTGGAGGTGTAGATAAGGACAATCCCAGGACTGAGATAATGGTAACGGAACAACCTCACGATCCTATTTCGCTGATATTAAATACCAGTTAAAAAATACCATAATGGTATAACAAAATATGGTAAAAACCACTCAAAAATAGCAGCTCAGCCACGTGGTTGAACTGCCTAAAATTTGAGGGGGCTTGAAACCACGTGGTTGGTTTGCAAAAAAGCAAAACCCGCGTTGCAGTCGTAGCGCGGGTTTTAGCGTTTTTTCAATTCCCACAGGAAGGAGTTGAAAAAGCAATTATGTAGGGCTTTGTATTCCACGGAAGGGCTATTTTATGCACATAGATTTCAAGGGGGTGCTAATGTGGCAAATTTGCCAGATAAATTGACCGATAGAGATGTAGCATTGTTACATTTTCTAGGAAGATGTGGCGTTATGAAAACAGCTCAGACGAATGTGATCTATGGTGGTGTTAAGAAGTATCATGTCCGCAGAATAGAACGGTTATCGAAGGCAGGTATGATCATCCGTGACAAAGGATATATCAGGCCGACTAAAAAGGGACTGGTTGCGGCAGGTTATGAAGGTGATATTGTGAGAATAAAAAAGCACCAATGTAAAGACCGGGCATTAGCAGTTGAACTTCTATTAAGGTTTCCTGAATGGAATGTCAGATTCGGAATAGAGTTAAAGCGTCAAAATTTGCTTGAGCGCAGATCGCAGGTTGCGGGTATTATAGAACGAAGCAATTTAAAATATGCCATCTATATGTTGTCGCATGTGCCTACTTCCGGTAATGTTACATTCATGAGGAGCGAAATGCGTGATCTACATTTGTGGGGCATAGAACGCATCGCTGTATTCTGCACAAATAAGAAAATCATCGAAGCCATGACTGTCGAACCGCCAAGTGGCATCAAGGAATTGTGCTTACTCTCTTACCCTGCAGGCGTAGATTCCTTCAGGCGTATTTTTACCAAAGACTTTGTTGCTTTTATGAACCAGCGTTTTCCCGGATTAAAACTTTGTGCCAGACCCTTTGCCCATTTTGAGTGGCAGGGCAATTACATCACCGTCATGCACGCCGATGATCTAGTCAAGCGGCAGACGTTATCAGGCTATTTAACCTATATCCAGAATAGAGAAGCACGGAAATGTCTTATAGTCTGTACCCCTGGACAGGTAAAAGAACTGCAAAATCAATTCATGGATTACGATGTGGAGTTGATCATTGATGACGGAACTGACACAGAGATACAAAAACCTACGCCCATCCCAAAAGAGGATAGTCCTAGCACTGACAGTTATTACTCTATACATCCTTGACGCATGGTTTATCGGTAGTATCACGCTAATCTTCAAAGACTGGGACTTAATGCTGCGCTGTTTACGCAATCCCTTTGTAGCAGCAGTATTAGTCCCGCAGAAAGCATCCATCCCTCTATGGATAGGTCTGAACTTTTTAGCTTTGCTTTCACTAGCGGCAATAGCCTATGGCCTGTGGGCACGCTATCCAGAACTGCAAACACGATTCATGGCAAGCAAAGAACCGCGCATCATAAATGACCCAACGCATGGAACGTCAAACTGGATGGACAGGCAGGAAGCTGAAAAGCACTTCAGTTTCGGACCCGGCCCTGGAATTCTGTTAGGCCGTTTTGAAGGGGAAATGATTCGACACGACAACCCCCGCATGAACCGAAACTGCATCGTTTTCGGGCCGCCCCTCACAGGCAAGACCTGGAGTTTGGTTTTCCCTAATGTCCTGCAGGCGGTAATCTCCGAAGAATCAGCCATCATTACCGACCCAAAAGCTGAAATAATGAAAGAGACCCTAAAACTGGCCCAAAACAAAGGCTATGCAGTCCGTGTTTTCAACCTAGTCGATATGGAATCAAGCGACCGCTGGAACCCAATAGAAGAAGTCAAGACCGACCTTGACGCCTATCTTCTCTCCCAGGTAATCATCGAGAACACGGAAGGCCCGCAGCACCGGCCTTTGGGAGACAAGTTCTGGGAACGATCCGAACACAATTTATTGATCGCTTTAATTCTCTATATTGCCCATGAAGCATCACCCGAGAACAGGAACCTTCAGGCTTATACGATCTCCTAACCGGCGGCAGTTTTGACGAACTTGACTCAATATTCAAAAGCCTGCCTGACGATCACCCGGCCAAAAGACCCTACAATCTATTCTGCATGAGTGAAAGAAAAATCCAGGGCAACGTGATTCTGGGTCTTGGAACCCGCTTAAAAGTAATCCAAACAGAAGCAGTCCGCAGGCTGACTGAAAAAAGCGATATAGAGCTAGAATTACCCGGCAGGCGCAAATGCATGTACTACTGCGTCATCCCTGATTCCGATACAACATTCCAGTTTCTATCGTCGCTGTTCTTCTCATTTTTGTTTCTGCGGTTGACCCGTCAGGGAGACCGCTTCGGTGGCGGCAACCCCGTACGGGTAAACTTCATCATGGATGAGTTCTGCACGATAGGAGTCCTGCCGGACTTCACGGACAGGATCGCTACAATGCGTTCCAGGAACATCAACTGCATGATGGTAACCCAATCGTTACCGCAACTAAAAAGCAGATACCCGTTTGAATCCTGGAAAGAGATCATCGGCTGCTGTTCCCTAAGACTTGTGTGGGGCTCCGCAGAAAAAGAAACATCCCAATACATATCCGATCTTCTAGGGAAAGCCACAGTCGAAGAAATGTCTTTCCGCAGGGAGCGCGGAGAATTTGATTCTGCTATGATAACCAAAGCTCCAAAAGGGAGACCATTGTTTGACCCTTCAGAAGTGGGCCGCATACCTTTCGACGAAGGGATCGCTCTAGTCATGGGTGCAAACCCGTTAAGGTTTAAGAAAATGCCCTATACAGAACATCCTTTGGCAAAAGAGCTTGAATCCATTAAGAGATATGTGCCTGTTAAAGATAGGGTGCTGGATGACCACGACATCATCATCACAGGTGATCACGAAGAAACAAGTAAAGGCTGGGAAGGTTGGATTGCCAATTAGACAGCCGGACCAATCGGGCTAAAAGCTCTCATAAGAAAAGCATATGATTTGTTCAAAGCGGTAGGTTTGAGACCACCTAACAAGGTATGCCATCCATCCTATTTTAATTGTTGACAAATATGTTATGGAACGTAGATGCCGTATGTCCCAAAACCGTTTATGCAACTGGTTTTTGAGAGAGCTATATGATGTTAAACATAAGTATAACTGCAAAAGGTGATATTATTTTCCAAAATTGTGGTTATATATGGAAGGAATAAGCAAGAACAATATAGAATATCAAGTGCTAATAATTTGAGGTAGGCGAGTCAGTACAAAAAACATCTTATGGCTTAAATTTTGTGAAGGAGGTGGTTCTAATCTATAGGGAAAGATACCGATAATTTATGAAGGATCAAGCATATGAGCGTCCCCATTAATGGAGATGCTCATTGTCAATTGCAAGGAGTTTAAGCATGAACAAAGATATAATTTTCAGCATAATTGCATGGGTTATCCTGGCAACAATAGCAATTGCCGTAATAGGGTTTTTAGGAACCG
>JAAYWP010000148.1 GCA_012516535.1 Syntrophomonadaceae bacterium
TGTGACAATACTTAATAGGGGTAAAGTAATACCTATGTTTCGTTGCTTAAATGGCCTACGAAATGGAAATGGTGTTTTCTAAAATCCAAAAGTCTATGATGATCTCGAAAAATAATATCCTATAAAAAGTTGACACCGTCGCTGGGCAAGATTTTCTTGACACTCAGGGTGCTAAGGGTTTATAATAAAGTCAAATAACTACTCAGAGCTATGAGATAAAAGGGAGTAGGCGCAGGGTGAGTGCGTAGGCTCCCTATTGTTTTTTCCAATCTATTTTCAGCCATCTACTCAGAGATACTTAAGATATGAGGGAGTAGAAAGCGCAAATAAGATGTGCTCTACTCCTTGTTTGTTTTTCTGCACTCTTTTAATTTGAATTTTAGTTTGTATTCAGGAGGGACTAAGGGTGATAGAAATGGATCCAGCTGTAAATTGTATATCAATAGATGGCGAAAGTCTGACACTGGGGCAGTTTTTAGCTGTGGCCAGGGATATGGCTAAGGTAAAGCTTCATGTTTCAGGGAAAGAGAAGTTGCTTAGATCCAGGAAGGTAGTGGAAGAAATCATTTCCCGGGGTGATGTTGCCTATGGTGTCACCACCGGTTTTGGTAAATTCAGCGATGTTACCATTTCCACAGAAGACTGCAATACTTTGCAGCGGAATATTATCATGAGCCATGCCTGTGGGGTGGGGCAGCCTCTCCCCCAGGAAGTGGTCCGGGGGATGATGCTCCTCAGGGCAAACTCGCTGGCCAAAGGTTACTCAGGAGTAAGGCTGCAGCTTGTGGAACTGCTGCTCAATATGCTGAACAGTGGGATTCACCCGGTAGTCCCCTGTAAGGGATCAGTGGGTGCCAGCGGTGATCTGATCCCCCTTTCCCATATTGCACTGGCGATGATCGGCATGGGAGAAGCGGAATATCAGGGTAAGGTTATGCCCTCCAAGGATGCTCTGCAGAAGGCAGGGCTGCACCCTATTACCCTCACTGCTAAAGAGGGGCTGGCCCTGATCAATGGAACCCAGTATATGAGCACTCTAGGCTGTTTGGCTCTCTGTGATACTCTGGATCTTTTAAAAACCGCACATATTGCTGCTGCCATGACCTTTGAAGCCTTAGAAGGGATCCCAGCCGCTTATGACCCACGGGTACAGGCTGTGCGTCCCCACTGCGGGCAGAGCTTGTCTGCCCAGGCGATGTTGAAGCTGCTACAGGGGAGTGAACTGCTGGCAAGAAAGAAGACGAAAAGGGTTCAGGATGCATATACATTGAGGTGTATCCCTCAGGTTCATGGAGCCTCCCTAGATGCCATCAATTATGTGAAGGGCGTTCTGGAGGTGGAGATCAACTCTGCTACAGATAATCCCCTCATCTTTCCGGAGGAAGGGGATGTAATCAGCGGTGGCAATTTCCACGGCCAGCCGCTGGCTCTGGCTCTGGACTTTCTGGCTCTGGCAGTTTCTGAGCTGGCCAACATCTCTGAGCGGCGCCTGGAAAGGATGGTCAACCCTGCCCTTAATGGTGAACTACCTCCTTTCCTCACCAGAAACGGCGGCCTTAACTCCGGTTTGATGTTGCTTCAATATGCTGCAGCAGCACTGGTCTCAGAGAACAAGGTTCTTTCCCACCCTGCCAGTGTTGATTCTATCCCTACTTCAGGCAATCAGGAGGACCATGTGAGTATGGGTTCGATTTCAGCTTTGAAGTTGCGTACAGTGGTGGAGAACCTGTCCTGGGTCATCGCTGCGGAAATGCTGGCTGCCAGCCGGGCTATGACTTTTATTTCCCACAAAACCGGCAAAGGGACATCAATTGCCCATCAATTGGTGTTGGAAAGGGTGCCTTTCCAGGATCAGGACCAGATCCTATATCAAAATCTCAATAAGGTGCATGACCTGGTGCTTTCCGGATTGGTGAACAGGGAAGTGGAAAGAGAATTAGGAGATCTTTTTGCTTAATTGGGAAGAAGAAGTTGTTTTATGAATATAGAAGGCAGTTTACAAGGTGAATCCGCTTAAAGGGGGGATTGTCGTGGAGAAAATTAAAGCAGATTTTTTACTGTTGAATGCAGGACAACTGGTAACTGTTGCGGGCAATTCCGATCACCCCAAAAGGGGGAAAGAGCTAAGTGAGATCGGCCTGATAGCTGATGGTGCAGTAGCGGCCAGAGATGGAGTGATTGTGGCTGTAGGCACCACTGATGAGCTGCAGGAAAAAGTTGAACTTACTAATGGAACTGTATGCATAGATGCCTGTGGCAAGGTGGTCTTGCCAGGCTTGGTAGACCCCCATACCCATGTTGTTTTTGCCGGCTCTAGGGAACATGAGCTGGAGATGAAGATCAAGGGTGTTCCCTATCTTGAAATATTGGCCGCAGGAGGCGGTATCCTTGATACAGTTCGCTCCACCAGAGCGGCCAGCCGGGAGCAACTGGTGCAGGCGGCTAGAAAATACCTGGATCAGATGCTGGCACAGGGCACCACAACAGCAGAGGCCAAGAGCGGTTATGGGCTGACAGTAGAGGATGAAGTGAAGACATTGGAGGCGATCCAGGAGCTGCTCAATACCCATCCTGTGGACCTGGTACCCACTTTCCTTGGTGCCCATGCCATTCCAGAAGAATATAAAGATAACCCTGATGGTTTTGTGGATCTGGTTATCGAGGAGATGCTGCCTGCTGTCAGGGAAAAGGACCTGGCCGAATTCTGTGATGTCTTCTGTGAACAGGGTGTTTTTTCGGTGGAGCAGAGCCGCAGAATCCTGTTAAAGGCAAAGGAAATGGGATTCAAGCTGAAGATCCACGCAGATGAAATGGTACCACTGGGTGGGGCAGAACTGGCTGCTGAGTTGGGGGCGACCTCTGCCGATCATCTGATGGTGGTTTCAGAGCGAGGGATCGAGATGCTGGCTGAATCTTCTACAGTGGCTGTACTGCTGCCGGCAACTACCTTCTGTGTGATGGGAGAGCGGTATGCCCCTGCCCGTAAGATGATCGAAAAGGGGGTAGCTGTTGCGCTGTCCACTGATTTCAACCCCGGGAGCAGCCCGGTCAACTCCATGCAGATAGTAATGGGTATCGCCTGCCGTCAATTGAAGATGACACCTGCTGAAGTGATCTCAGCTGTGACCATCAATGCTGCCCATGCCATCGGGCGGGCTGACAGTGTTGGAAGTATCGAAGTAGGGAAAAAAGCCGACCTGGTTATTTTTGATGCCAGAGACTACAGGTATCTGATGTACCGCTTTGGTACCAACCTTGTGGAAAGGGTTGTTAAATCAGGTCGTTTAGTAGTAGGAGGGTGAGAAATGAAGATAGTTGAGTGTGTGCCTAATTTCAGTGAAGGTCGTCGGGAGGATGTTATCGAAAGAATTATCGATGCGGTGAGGGCTGTTGATGGTGTTAAGGTTTTAGACTATTCATCAGATCCCAGCCACAACCGCACTGTATTGACCTTTGTGGGAGAACCCATGGCTGTGAAGGAAGCGGCATTCCGTGTGGCAGAAAAAGCTGCTGAGCTGATCGATATGGAACAACACCAAGGGGAACACCCCCGCATCGGCGCAACTGATGTGATTCCTTTGATCCCCATCAGTGGTGTGACCATGGAGGAGTGTGTGGAACTGGCCCGGGAGTTGGGGCGTGATATCGGGGAGAAACTGGGGATTCCGGTTTATCTTTATGAAGAGGCAGCCACCCGTCCTGACCGGAAAAACCTGGCACATGTCCGCCGGGGTGAGTATGAGGGCCTGAAAGAGGCGATCAAGACACCTGAGCGCCAGCCTGATTTCGGCCCAGCACAGATGCACCCTAAGGCCGGTGCTGTGGCTGTTGGCGCACGCCCTCCGCTGGTGGCTTATAATATCAACCTTGACACTGACAATGTGGATATCGCCAAAGCCATTGCCCGCACCATCAGGGGGAGCAGCGGCGGTTACCCCAGTATTAAGGCTCTGGGTGTTCTCATTGAGGAGACCGGCAAGGCCCAGGTGACCATCAATGTCTGCAACTATAAAGAGGTTTCCCTGGCCCGGGTTTTTGAAACAGTGAAAATCGAAGCAGAGCGCTATGGCGTGAATATCACAGGCAGTGAGATCGTGGGTCTGGTGCCCATGGAGGCCCTGCTGGATGCTGCAGCCTTCTACCTGAGGTTGGATGGCTTCCAGCTGGACCAGGTGCTCGAGAAAAGACTGTGACGAGGGGACGGGGGTCGTGTCACTGTTATTGGTGGTTAGTGGTTGGTGGTTAGTGGATAGTCGTTGGGCCACTAGAGGGACGCTCCCTGCGGTAAGTAGAAATTATAGACGACATGAGCTCGGCCATCAACAAAGATCTTAATTTGGAACTAAAGTAAGTAGAAGTTAGAGGCCTGAGGTATTAATTGGTTGCGACAGTTGTTCTGCTATAGAAGCTGTCACTTGCTCCTCCGGGGCAAGTTAAACCGAAGTGAAAAGCAAGCGTAATGGTAAAATTAGTCCTTTTTGTTCACCCATGTTAGCTGTTGGCGGACATTTAATCGGGAAGGATGATTTGCATGTTGATGGACATGACGGTCAGGGATTTCTTGAAAGAGTTGGCATCTAATTCACCGGCACCTGGTGGGGGTAGTGTATCTGCCCTTGCCGGGAGCCTGGCTGCGGCCTTAGTTTCCATGGTTGCACGGTTGAGCGAAAAACAGCCGATTCCTGAGGGAGTAGAAGAAACAGCGGTTGTTTTAGCAAAGGCAAAGGAATTGATAGCAGCTCTGGAAAAGGCTGTAGATGCGGATACTGAGGCCTTCAATCAGGTGATGAAGGCATACAGCCTGCCCAAAGGAACAGAACAGGAAAAGGAAGAGCGCTCCCAGGCCATCCAAGAAGCTCTTAAAGGGGCAGCCCTCCAACCGTTGAAGGTTGCCAAAGAGTGCCTTGCTGTTTTGGAGCTCTGTAGTTGGGCTGCTACCCACGGCAATCCCAACGCCTTAAGCGATGCTGGGGTGGCTTTCCTGCTCGCCCAGTCCGGGATCAGGGGTGCTCTCTATAATGTGGACATCAATCTGTCAAGCATCAAGGACCCGGAATTCAAAGAAAAAATGGGACAGGAAAAAGAAGCTATACTGAAAAAGGCTTTGCAGCTGCAGGAGGAACTAGAAGAAAGAATTGAGAACGGTTTGTCGTAGAAAAGGCCATAAGCAGGGATGTTGTCTATGCAGGTCGAATTAATGCGTATCTTGCTCTCCTAGCTGGGGGTGAAGGGATGCGGGAAAACTTGGCAGAAAAAAGACTGGATGCCGAGGAGATGGCTAAGCGGCTGGCCCTCCTGGAAGCTGTGTTGGATGCTATTGTTGAAGGGGTTATTGTCACTGATGCCAGCGGCAAGATCCTCTATTTCAATGAGGCTCAGGAAAAGATAGAGGGCCTGAAGAAAGATGAAGTAATAGGACGTTATCTCCATGAGGTCTATCAGGTTTCCCCTAAGAACAGTGATCACGCAGTAGCCATTAAGAAAGAAAAGCCATCTAAGGATAAGTTCAAAACTTTTTTTACCACTGAGGGAAAAGAGATCAACCTGGCAGCCAGCACCTATCCGGTGAAACATGAAGGTAGGACTGTGGGTGCTTTTTCTGTCTGCCGGGATTTTACTAGGGTAAAGGATTTAATCAAGAAAAATATGTCACTACAGAGGCAGATGCATCTCAAATGGGATGACCGGCATTTAAAAAATGGGACACGCTATACACTTGATGATTTCATCTATACCAGTAAAACCATTGATCGGTTGATCAACCAGGCCAGAAAAGCGGCTTTAACCGATTGTCCTGTCTTGGTTTATGGGGAAACAGGCACAGGCAAAGAGGTGCTGGCGCAGGGGATTCATAATGCCAGTGGCCGGGCTGATGAGCCTTTCGTTGGGATCAACTGTGCGGCAATACCGGAGACACTTTTGGAAAGCACCCTTTTTGGTACAGTGAAAGGGGCCTTCACCGGTGCCCTGGACACACAGGGGCTTTTTCAGCAGGCTGGGAAGGGAACCTTGTTTCTCGATGAGATCAACTCCATGCCCCCTGCCCTGCAGGCTAAACTGCTCAGAGTTTTACAGGAGAGGAAATACCGGCGGGTGGGCTGTACCAGAGAACTTCCTCTGAACTGCAGGATTATCAGCTCAACCAATATGGACCCCTATCAGTGTATTGAAGAGGGGACATTGCGGGAAGACATCTACTACCGCTTTGCTGTTTTCACTCTCTATATACCGCCTTTAAGGGAACGCCCCGAGGATATCGGAGAGCTTATATCCCATTTCATCAAAAATTTCTGCAGGGTTTACGGCCAGCGTGATGTGAGGGTTGATCCCGAACTGAAAAGAGCCTTGTTAAGCTATCAATGGCCGGGAAATGTAAGAGAGTTGCAGCATGTTATTGAAAGCAGCCTTGTCATGCTGGAAGCTGATGAAAACGAAATCACCTTTGATCACCTACCAGCCTTTATCAGACCCAAGTTTAAGCAGAATAAAAGCAATTTTGCTATAAAGTATATATCTTCTAATAGCAGTCTCAATGAGATTATGAAGGAGACAGAGCGGCAGGTGATCGAGGACGTTCTGCGCAGCAATGACGGAAATATTACCAAGGCGGCAAAATCCCTGGGGATATTGCGCCAGAACCTTCAATACCGTATGAGAAAATTGGGTATTAAGTCTTAAGTGGTTGATTGATATAGATTTTATATCTAGAGAGGGGAGAAAAGATGCTGAACAACATCGATATAGCCAATGCCATGACTATCAAATTGGATAATGAACTGCCGGAAATGCCGGAATTCGTGCCCGGTATCCGCAGGGCACCGAACAGAGGGTTCCGCCTATCACCTGAGCAGACCAAAATTGCGTTGAGAAACGCCCTGCGCTATGTGCCTGAGGAACTGCACGAAAAGCTGGCTCCGGAGTTTTTAAATGAGCTTTTGACCAGGGGGCGCATTTATGCCTATCGCTACCGCCCACCAGGAAGGATCTATGCCAAACCCATCGATGAATATAAGGGAAACTGTATAGAGGGTAAGGCCTTCCAGCTGATGATCGACAACAACCTGGATTTTGAAGTGGCCCTTTACCCTTATGAGCTGGTCACCTATGGGGAAACCGGCAGTGTGTGCCACAACTGGCTGCAGTACAGGTTGATTAAAAAGTATTTAGAGGTAATGACCGACCATCAGACACTGGTGGTTATGTCAGGACACCCCTTAGGGCTGTTCCCGTCAAAACCCGATGCTCCCCGGGTGATCATTACCAATGCCCTGATGGTGGGGATGTTTGATAATCCCTATGACTGGGAGATTGCAGAGGAGATGGGGGTTGCCAACTACGGCCAGATGACTGCCGGCGGCTGGATGTATATTGGCCCCCAAGGGATCGTCCACGGCACCTTCAATACCCTGCTTAATGCGGGGCGGCTGAAGTTAGGAGTACCTGAGGATGGGGATCTCAGAGGGAAACTCTTTGTATCCTCAGGACTCGGCGGTATGAGCGGCGCCCAACCCAAGGCGGTGGAAATCGCCAATGGTGTGGGTGTGATCGCTGAAGTGGATTACTCCAGGATCAAGACCAGGTATGATCAGGGCTGGGTAAGCATGGTTTCAGATAACCTGGATGAGATCTTTAAAACAGCAGCCGAGTATCTCGCTAAAAAGGAACCGATCTCTATCGCTTACCATGGGAATATTGTTGACCTTTTAGAGTATGTGGTAGAGAAAAA
>JAAYWP010000149.1 GCA_012516535.1 Syntrophomonadaceae bacterium
AACTTCCTTTTTTCCGTAGATTCTTTTAGGAGATATAGTGGTGCCAGGCTTGCGTTTTTGCTTTATTGTGTAACAAAAAAGGGACAAGTCGTGAATCCTTAGACTGTCCCTTTATTGGTTTTACCTATAACCTGTAGGGCGGACCGCCCTTTTTTAGAACCCTCATTTAAAGCGCCTACTGCTGCAATTTTGCCCGAAGATTGTGCCAAAGCTTGAAAAAAGCTGTTTAATATCACTGCTGCCGCATTTTGGGCATTTTACCTGTTTCCGTTTCCTCCAACTAGCAACAACAGTGAATTGTTCGCCGCAGTTCTGACACCTGTACTCATAAATCGGCATTAAAACCACCCTTCCTATATATTTTCTAAGATTAAGTTCATGCTCAACAGATATAGAAATAAGGGGTTACCTTAGTTAAATAAAGAGAGTTGTACCTGATTGATCAGCAGCATTCAAAAATGTGGCCACTCCGCCGATCTCCACACCATCGATCAGCTCTTCTTTTTTGATCCCTATAATATCCATGGTCATGTTACAGGCAACCATCTGCACATTGAGCTGTTTCGCCTGTTCGATCAACTCCTCCAGAGAGGACACATTCTTCTGCTGCATGATCTTCCTGATCATCTGTGGCCCCATGCCCAACATATTCATTTTGGAAAGGGGTAGTTTCACACTGCCCCTGGGCATCATCCAGCCAAACATGCGCTCCATGAAGTTCTTTTTCACAGGTGTTTTTTGGGCTTTGCGCAGTATGTTCAATCCCCAGAAGGTAAAAAACATGGTCACCTTTTTGCCCATCGATGCTGAGCCATTAGCGATAATAAAGGAGGCAATAGCTTTATCTAGGTCCCCGCTGAAAACAACCAATGTATTTTGCTCGTCCTGAAGCCGATTCAGGGATGAGTCACTCTCCAAAGGTTCCTGTCCTATCTGACCCTTTCTGATCACCGCCTGAATAACATTCCCTTCCCTTTTTATTTCCAGCAACCGGTTGCCGGTGTTATCACACCAGGACTTAATATCACTGACAAACCCTGGGTCTGTTGCTGAAACCTCTAAAATATCACCATTTTTCATCTCCTGCATCGTTTCAAAAACCTTAACAATCGGACCTGGACACTGCAGGCCGCAGGCATCTATTCTCAACCTTTCAGTCTGCTGTTCAGGTTCATTGCTAGATTTTATAGCCGGTTTGACAGCTGGTCCCGCAGCAGCTGAAACCTCTTGAACCACCTGTTCTCTTTCCCCTAGCCTCTTTTCGTCCAGCAATGCTTTATAGGTCAACCATCCACCGCTCAAATTCCTCACTTTTTTGAAACCGTTTTGCACCAAGATGCGATATGCCAGATACCCTCTGAAACCAACCCGGCAGTAAATAATGATCTCTTTTCCCTTAGGCAGTTCTGATAATCGCTCCCGTAATTCCTGTAGAGGTATATTGACCGCGCCAGGCAGATGGCCGACCTCATATTCTGCAGCTGTACGAACATCAAGCAGTAATGTTGATTCTCTGTCCAGTTGCTCTATCTCATGCCAGTAGATAACCTCCATATCCCCATTGATGATATTCCCTGCTGTGTATCCAGCTAGATTAACAGGGTCCTTGGCTGAAGAGAACGGTGGTGCATAAGCCAATTCTATTTCTTGTAAATGAAAAACCGTTTCTTTCCTTCTTAACGCAGCTGCCAGCACATCGATCCGCTTATCTACACCTTCTCTGCCGATGATCTGAGCGCCTAAGATCCTACCATCCTCGGGGTCGAAGATAAGTTTGATGTGCATTTCTGAAGACCCGGGATAATAGCTTGCATGATCGCCTAGATGTGTATAGGAAACTGTATAGGGGATCCCCATCTTGTGCAGGGTTTTCTCATTGGCACCTGTGGATGCTGCCACCAAACCAAACACCTTGGCGATAGCTGTCCCTTGAGTCCCGCTGTATGCCGCTTTTCTTCCAGCTATAACATCAGCAACGATCCTCCCCTGCTTGTTGGCAGGCCCAGCCAGAGGAATTAGTGCTGCCTCCCCTGTTATATAATCCTTTGCTTCAACAGCATCACCAATAGCAAAAATATGGGGATCACTTGTCTGCATTTGCTCATTGACCACAATTCCTCCCCTTTCACCAATGGCCAAGCCAGCCATTTTTGCCAGACCAACTTCTGGTTTGACACCAACTGACATGATCACCATATCAGTTGGAATTTCTCTGCCGCTGCTGAGGCTTACCTTGGAGACTGTGCCATCTCGTTGAATAAAAGAAGCAACAGCATCATTAAGAACCAGTTCCACACCTGATTCTCTCAGGTGTTTGTGCAGGAAAACAGCCATATCGTAGTCAAGAGGGGGTAGCACCTGCTTTGAGGCTTCAATTATTGTTGTTTTGATACCCAATTGATGGATATTTTCCGCCATTTCTAAACCTATAAAGCCACCGCCAACAACTACTGCCCTTTTTTGCCTGGGTCTTTTCTATAAATTCTTTCAAAACGTCCACATCAGGAACACTGCGCACAGTAAAAACATTATCTGCATCTATTCCCGGTATCGGCGGCCTTACAGGTGCAGCACCTGGTGAGAGGATCAAATAGTCATAGGATTCACGGTAAACCTTCCCATTATGATCCAGCACCTCAACCTCTTTTTTATCCGGATTGATTGCTGTCACCTCATTGTTAACCCGCACATCGATGTTAAATACTTTTTTCATTGCCTCTGGTGTCTGTACCAGAAGCTTTTTCCGGTCTGTGATTACATTGCTGATATAATATGGTAAACCGCAGTTGGCATAAGAGATATATTCTCCACGTTCCAGCATGATGATTTCCGCCTGTTCATCCAGCCTGCGGAGTCTGGCTGCTGCACTTGCTCCACCGGCCACTCCACCTACAATCACGACCTTTTTACTCATTAGTGAAACCTCCTTATTTTCGTATATTCAGATATACGGATATTATGCTTAAAAAAATTAATTCGCCACTCTATTTAAATAAAACCTGTACTATTTTTCTTGCATCATCATTGATCACACGATAGAAAACTTCCAATCCACTGCGCCTTCCTTCGATAATCCCTGCGCTGCGCAATTTAGCCAGGTGTTGAGATATGGTCGATTGGGGAATCTCAAGGCAGTTTTGAATATGGGATACATTGCACTCCTCATTTGATAACAAACCTCTGACAATACACAGCCGCACAGGATGTGCCAGAACTTTCAGCAGTTCTGCCTTTTCTTTAAAAAGTACTGGATTAGTCTTAAAGGTCTCCAGTTCTGGCATTCATCTCACCTCAATGCATCAGTTATTTGTATATTATAATATTACGATTTATATAAAATGTCAAGTATTATTTTCCAATAAATTTTCCTTTTATCTAAGCATCTAATTACTAAACAGCTGGAAGAATTACGCAATGACATTAAAGGCAGAGTCAATTACTTAAAAGAAACATGAACTACATTACAGAATTTTTGACCAGCAGCAGGGCAGCAATAATAGTAAACCCGCCGATGAGGCGGGTCTACCTTGACAATCAGAATAATTTGTATTTATCCCGCAGTCGCTGTGATATTTCCCGGAGTATAGAAAAGGATTGTTCTACATTTGATAAAGCCGGGTTTAGAAAAAAGCAGTGGTCTGGAGCAAGCCAGGCCTGAGCCAGGATCTGCTCTTTAGGTATGCCTCGTGCGGCTAAATAATCCCAAAAGCTCTCAAGTTTTGCCAGCAGTTCGGACACAGACACAGCCTTCACCTGTTCATCAGTTGTAGGTGATATTCCCCAGACGATAATGGCTCCTTTATCTAAAAAACCCCTGATCTCCTCTGTGTAGTAGGTAAAAACCTTCCCCCAGGACAGAGCATCAAGAGAAAGGATATCCAGGTCAAGGTTGAGCAAAAAGGACCAGTCTGGATTAGCACACAGATGCACACCCTTGGGGCCGGGGAGGGTTTTTAAAAAATCGGTATACTCCTCCCGGGCCTGTTCAAAGGTGTAACCGATATTTGCATTGAACAGCATGGCCAGATGAGGCTCATCGATCCAAACAAAAGCCCGGTCATTCTTTTTTTGTAGCTCTTGATACTGAACAATTATCTTCCTGGAGATAAACTCATAGAGAAACTCCCGCACTTCATCATCATAGATGATATATTTATAGTTTTCATCGATAATATTAAGTCCAAAGCTAAGAGGTCCTATTATCTGGCCTCGCACAGCATAGTATTTGGATAGATCTTTCTTTAAAAAAGCATGGTAAACAGGAGAGTAATCAGGAGATAACTTGAAATAACCCTGGTTTTCCATATTTCTGAAGTATTCTGGAAGCTCTTCACAAAATTTATCTTTCGAAAAGGAGATCCGCCCCTCATTTGCATTGGTGATGATACCTGGCAGATGTTCAGTGGCCTGCACATACATATCCTCATAATAACTCATTCTCGGAAGCTGCGGCCAAAAAGGAATATCCAATGATAAAGCCAGAGTTAAAGCCTCTTCTATAGAAGTATGGGGAAGTATTCCCATTGCAGTTGTTTGACAGTTCCCGATTAGATTCATTGTCCTCTACCCCTCTCTGCTACAATTCCTGTGTTTATTTCTCCGACAAATCGACCTAAAACAACTATAATCTTTATTAAATCTGCAGGCAAGGACAAATACAACTTACAAATTAACTAGCGAAAAAAGACTATTCACTCTTCTTTTTCCTAAAGATAAGGTGCTCCATAATCAGCACCACTACAACACCGACCACAAATCCATTCCCCAAGATAGGTCTTAACAAAACAGGAAATGTGTTCAATACACTGTTAGGCAAAAAGGAGATAATAATGCTCAGCATCAGGGGGAGCCCCATCACCAGGCCGTTTTCAAAATTGAACCCCTCTTCTGTTTCCGTAACCATGATCAGCCCAGCAGCTAATTGTGAGCACATGATGTATAAAAGAATACCTCCTACTACCACCTGAGGCACAGTTCCCAAAAAGGAAATCACCGGCGGCATAAAGGACAATAATACTAAAATAGCACCTGCAGGTATGAGGGTAAACCGTGAAGCACATCCTGTAGATGCTATTACACCGGGGCTCATGGAAAAATTAACCGAACCGATAACACCTAATAAACCAGATAAAAAATTAAGCAAGCCGGTCAATGAAAGCCCCCTTGTGACACGCTTCTGCATATGAGTTGGTTTCAGCATGCCACCCACAGAGTAAATCGAACCGAGATCATTGATCGATAATGCTAAAAAGCAGATAAGAAATGAGATAATAACTCCAGGTTCAAAACTCATGTTGAAATTCATATTTTTAAAAAAGCCGGCCAAGATGTCAGGATAAACTCCATTGTTCATCGCGAAACTGTGCGGAAAGAGCAAATAATAGATTAGGGTGCCGATAATCAAAGCCCACAAGATGAGGGTTGACTTCCATAACCCTTTAACATACCTGTTCACCGCAAAGATAGAAAGCACAAACACAAATGCAAAACATAAATTTGTCAAAGCTTGTCCGGTGGCTGAGGAAGAAGTGATCAAATTTAAAATGGTTGGAGTGAGAGTAAAGGCTACCAGTATCAGAATAACTGCCACAACCGGAGGTGTAAAAAGTCTTTTCAAAAAGTTAAATAAACCAGCAGCACTAAGTATAAAAAGAACAAAACCCCCCATGGCAATGGCAGTATAGATGGCGCTTATACTACTGCCCCGGCTGACAGTGATCCCCACAAGGAGTATTGTCGCCGGCCCCATAACCAATGGCAGCCGGTGCCCCCATAATAATTGAATCAGTAGTGAAACACCTGTAATAAAAAATACTTTCTGAATGTAGATAATTCTGTCCGCAGGCTCGCTGAAATGCAGACCAGCCACTATATTCCCCACAATGATAACTGTAGGAACAATAACAGCAAACCACTGCAAACCTAAAAATAATAGATCTATAAAAGGCGGGATTTCATCAAGTTCATATTTAAACCGATTAGAGTCCATGTCATCTACCCCCAACTTTATATCGGTGCCAGGCTTGCGCTTTTGCTTTATTGCTTTCCTAGCACTAAAATTTTGGCTGCATTATTTTCCCATGATTCAATGATATACTATACTTAAGTTAATCACAATTATTTCAGTGAGGTGGTCTAATGCGGATCGGGCTTGTCAGCGACTCCCACGGTGAATTGGAAAATTTAAAGGATGCTGCCTGGAAACTGGCATATAACTGGCATGTGCGCTTAATCGCCCATCTAGGAGATGAGTGTGAAGATGTGGATGCTATTCGTGATATGAGGCTTGAGATCATTGAGGTGCCGGGGGTTTACAGCAAAGAGTACCAAGACCCTACCATTCCTAACCGCTTAATTAGAGAAATCGAAGGGAAGAAAATACTTTTTACCCATACAGCCCAAACCCATAAAAATGATCTACCCGGTGATCTGAATCCAGAACAGCTTGCATTAGATGGTAAGGTTGATGTGATCGCTTACGGCCACACCCATATCCCTAAAGCAAAGTTTGAAAATGGTGTCCTCTGGGTAAACCCCGGCCATTTAAAAAATGAAGATAAAAAGGGATACGCTCCTAGTTTTGCGGTGCTGGATATAGATAAAGATAATGCTAGGGTTCTGCTGATAGATCTAAAGAGCGGAGATATTTTTGATTCCTGTGACATGGAAGGTGACTGAATCCATTTTGGCGGTTTTGGCCCCTCTTCCTGCTGTGTTCAAACCGCAAATAAAAAAGCTCCCATCAACTGGAAGCCAAGATTTCACTGGTGGACGTGAGGGGATTCGAACCCCTGACCTCCTGAGTGCGAACCAGGTGCTCTCCCAACTGAGCTACACGCCCATTGCCTTAATAATCTTACCCTGCAGTGCGTTCTCTGTCAAGGGTTCTTTAAATGCAATCAATCCACCGACCTTTTTAAATTTTCGACGATCTTGTCGCGGATCCCTCTTCTCACCAGTGGTTCCACATCCTTAATCTCCAGGTGAGGAAAGGCGTTTATTATTTCCTGACCCATCAATGTACCCTCTCTCAGCAATCCAGCTTTGCCCAGCATCTCTATAGTTTTTTTATCGGTCTTTCCGGTTTCCATAAATTCATCATACAACCGCAACAACTCTTCCCAGAAAGAACGAGACAGCTCCTGTTCACCCATTGCTTTTCCTCCCATCTTGAGATCAGCTTAATCCTTTGAACTTTTGTTTATATAGGGCATTATAGATAACTATAGCCACAGAATTTGATAAATTTAAGCACCTCGCACCCTGCACCATAGGGATACGAAGACATTGCTCTTTGTTTGCATTGATCAAATCCTCAGGTAAACCATGGGTCTCGGACCCAAAGATAAAAAAATCACCGGGTTGGTAATCAACCTCTGTGTAATAATTCATCCCCTTAGTTGTAATATAATAAAATCTTCTATCTGCATACTCTGCTGTAAAATCATCAAAACTGTCATAAACACGGACATCAACCAGATGCCAGTAATCAAGGCCTGCCCTTTTCAATTTACGATCCTCAAGTGAAAAACCGAGGGGACCGATAAGATGAAGACGGCACCCTGTTGCAGCACAAAGTCTTGCAATATTGCCTGTGTTTTGGGGTATCTCTGGCTCAAAAAGTACTACATTGAACATTTATTATTCACTCCATCTGCATTATAAACTATACAAGATCGGGTGTCTATTAGTTTGATAACCATTTGTTGTGACAGCATAAATGCTTTTTGTTTGTAACAAAGAAGAAAGCAGGTATAATATAACAATAGTGACGAAAAGGAGGGGTTAGTTTGGCAAAAAGACGCTATCATGACTCCTTATGGAAACCGGCTGGACAGGCTATCAGTAATCACCAGATGATCGAGGACGGGGATCATATTGCTGTCGGTGTTTCCGGCGGTAAAGACAGTTTGACACTTCTTTATGTTTTGAGTGAAATGAAGAAGTTCTCTCCGGTCAAATTCCACCTGCACGCGATCACTGTTGACATGGGTTTTAATGTGTCCCTGGAACCGATCAGGAATTATTGCCGGGAGATCGGTGTCAGCTGGTCACAGGTACACACTAAAATAGCACAGATCGTTTTTGATATCCGCAAAGAACCAAACCCCTGCTCCCTCTGCAGTAAAATGCGCAACGGCGCTCTACACATCGCAGCCAAACAGATGGGGTGCAGTAAAATTGCACTGGCTCACAGCTTGGATGATGCCATAGAAACCTTTTTCCTGTCTCTTTTTTATGAGCGCAGAATCAAATTGATGCAACCGGTCAGATACCTCTCCCGGAGAAAGGTCACACTGATCAGACCGCTGATTTATGTGCGTGAAAAAACCATCAACAATTTCACAGAGACCTTTCAGCTGCCTGTGGTGAAAAACCCCTGCCCTGAGGATGGCAATACTCAAAGGCAGGAGATGAAAGAATTGGTCTCAGACCTGGAAAAGCGGTTTCCTGGTGTCAGGGACCGGCTCCTTACCGCTTTTCAAAAATCTGATCCTGATTCACTCTGGAAAATCCCCTGAAAAAAAGATAGGGCCAGCTCACCCATGGCCTCATAACCTTTTTTATTGGGGTGAACACTATCCAGATAGAGTTCCTCTTTCACCTTCCCTTCCGCATCGGTAAAAGCCTTGGCGAAATCAAGGCAGTACAGACCATACCGATCAGCTAATTCCTTTTCCTCTCTCCTAATGCGCTCCAGTTTACCTGCTGCATAATCGTCCAAAACATGCATAGGCAAAGCCACCACAGGGCAGATACTATCTTGCTTCGCTTTTTTGATTATTTCTTCCAAATGATAGATTGTTTCGGCACAGGAAATCTCAGGGTTGTAGGCATCATTGGTTCCACCCAGAATAATTAAAAAATCCGGACAGTGTCTCTGGACATTTCTTCGATACCTTTCGTTCATCTCTTCCATGGTATTGCCATTGACACCTGCATTGATCATTTTTAATGGGCAGCGATTGCCAACATATGCAACCCAAGAATCATCCGGACTATATGGATAACCAAAAGTAAGGCTGTCCCCCAGGCACACAACTGTCTTTTTGAACACCGGTGCAATCCCTCCCCTTTTAGCGAATTTCTAAACTGCGCAATCTATTTATTGCCGCGGCGATTTCAAAGCTGCGCGGTCTAGCATAAGCGCCATTTTTCTCTTTATAGGGTGAAATCACATCCAGGCCATACTGATCCAGATCGCTTTCGATACACTTGATGGCTTCGCTCAATGAGCGGCTGCCATCAAAATATTTTTTCCAGGCGTAATAGATGATATCTGCGATTGCTCTGGTCTGGCTGGGATCCACTAACTGCTCCACATCATCAAGGTCTATCTGGTAGCGGCCGAACTGAACTACATCCAATCCCTTTGCCCCTACCTTGGTTTTTCTCCCTCGCTGTGGGTCAAAACTTCCCGGAAAAGGCACCCTAGGTTCCATTTTTCCGAACCCCCTCCCCCTTTCCGGCGTCCTTAGCGCAGGGTACTTCTGACAGATATCCTTCGCCTCTCTGCTGACATCTACAGGTTTATACTCATTCATCATAATAACCTGATCAGCTACATCCAGATAATCCCCGGAACCCCCAATAACTAAAATCGAGGAAACACCCAGCTCCTCATATAATGGACGCACCTGGTCCAGGAAAGGAGTGATCGGCTCTCTCTCTTTAGAAACCAGGGCCTGCATCCTGCCGTCGCGAATCATAAAATTAGTGGCACTGGTGTCCTCATCGATCAAAAGCAATTTGCAGCCCACCTCTAAGGCTTCAATAATATTAGCAGCCTGAGATGTGCTCCCACTGGCATTCTCTGTTGAAAAACGACGGGTATCCTGTCCGAGGGGGAGATTGTTGATAAATGGACTGATATCCACCTTTTCAACCCTTCTCCCCTCCTCTGCCCTGATCTTTACTGCCTCCTTGATGGTGATCACCCACTCCCTGCCATCAGCTGGGAGATGATTGTATACACCCCGTTCAAGCGCATGGAGCAGTGTTGATTTACCGTGGAATCCCCCACCAACGATAAGTGTAACCCCTTCAGGGATCCCCATCCCCTTGATCTCACCATGGTTGGGAGTTTTAAAAGATACCTTAAGAGATGGCGGACTTACGAAAGGGATCACTCCCCTGGTCAAGGGCAGGTCGCTCACACCACTGCGCCGGGGCAAAATTGAACCATCAGCTATAAAAGCAACCAGCCCCTGCTCCGGGAGTGACTCTCTGATAAATTCCTGGTCTTCAGCAAGGTAAACATGTTCAGTCAGCTCTTTCTGGTTGACAGAATCATAAAGCAGACTGCTATCCACTATTTTGGGAAGCTCCTGAAAGAACATTGTCTGCGCAACATTTCCCAGTACAGTACGCCCTCTTGCCGGCAGCCCGCAGAAAAACCTTGCTTCTAGATAATCACTGTTGATAATAATAGCGCTTCTTTCCAAGACTTGCTGTTGCCCTGCATCAATAAAGATCAAGCCGCTTTTCCCTGTGCCCCTGTTTCCTGCACAAAATTTCTTTACAGCCTGATCAAAACACCTGGCCAGGTAGTCACAGAGAGCAATTTTACGGGGCTTGTCCTGGAAAAAAGCTGCTGGGAATTTTGCCCGGTTTTGTCTTACCCGAACCCGTAAACTGGATGGTGATGCAAATGGATCTCCCTGCACATGATCAATAAAC
This sequence comes from Syntrophomonadaceae bacterium, assembly GCA_012516535.1. GTDB lineage: Bacteria > Bacillota > DSM-12270 > Thermacetogeniales > Thermacetogeniaceae > DTU068. Next base: position 10,681 of record JAAYWP010000149.1, read on the forward strand.
AATTGATAGTGTCCAAAATCATATTCCCCTTTGAGATCTTGGTAAGCCTTATACCCCTTATTGTTGATTCTGTGAATTTTTTCTTTTAATATCTTGCTGTCCTGCAAAACTTACACCTCTTTATTGTAAAAAAAATCATTTACACAACTGCTGCACAACAGTTGATACTATCTGCAAGCATCATACTCTTTATTACCACTTACCGTTCTGCAGCTAATAAAAAGGCTTCATCAACCAGCAGAGAAACAAGTTCAGGAAAAGAAATACCCGCTGCTCTGGCAGCATCGGGGAAAAGGCTGGTTTCAGTCATCCCTGGTATCGTATTGGTCTCCAGAACAAAGGGTTCATATTCTTTGTTTAACATAAAATCAACACGGGCAAACTGACTGCAGTTCATAGCTTTGTAGGTTCTCAGTGCCATTTCTTCCACCTTTGCGGCTGCCTCAGCTGGAATGCGGGCAGGTATAATATGGTGGCTCATCCCTGGAGTGTATTTTGCTGTATAATCGTAAAATCCTGTTTCAGAAACGATCTCGATCAAGGGCAGCACCCGCGGTTCCTTTGTACCTAAAACAGCTGCTGTGAGTTCTATACCATCAATGTATTTCTCTACTAAAACTGATTGATCATACTTGAAGGCCTCATGGAGAGCCTTTTCCAGCTCATCTTCTTCCCTGACTATAGAAACACCTATTGTTGATCCCTCACGGGACGGTTTTACTACCAGGGGCAATCCCAGTTCTTTTTTCAAGCTTTCTATTGTACTTCTGTCAAATTGCTCTGTTAGGAACTTATAAGGTGGAGTAGGAATCCCTTCATACTCCATGATCTTTTTAGCCATCACCTTATCCATACACAAAGCACTGGAAAGCACACCAGAACCTGTATAGGGAAATCCCAGTATTTCCAATAACCCCTGCATAGTACCATCTTCACCATATCTGCCGTGCAGTGCTATAAAAACAACATCAGGTAGGAATTCCTGCAGTTCACCAACCAGATCACCTGCAGGATCGATCTGCTTTACCTCGTAACCTTTTTCAATCAATGCTTGTGAAATTTGCCTCCCTGTTTTTTGTGAGATCTCTCGTTCAGCAGAACGCCCACCCATCAATACCGCAATTTTACGCGGTTTTTCAATTGCCACTGAGCCCACTCCTTTGCTATATTTAATACCACATCTTACTTATTCTATAACAATTAATAAAATACCTGAAACTTTTTTTCAACCTTCGACGGTGTCAACTTTTTATAGGATATTATTTTTCGAGATCATCATAGACTTTTGGATTTTAGAAAACACCATTTCCATTTCGTAGGCCATTTAAGCAACGAAACATAGGTATTACTTTACCCCTATTAAGTATTGTCACA
>JAAYWP010000156.1 GCA_012516535.1 Syntrophomonadaceae bacterium
ATTCCAGGAAACAGGAATAATCTCCAGGCCAATTCTCTTAAAGTGGTTCATTGTGTAAGAACTCATCATCTCCCAGTCTACACTGCTATTCTCTTCATCAGCCTCCATCAGAGCAATCATATAAGGCTTATCAAATTGCAGTTCATGGTGAATCGGTTTGAGATAATCCCTTATATTGATCTGGCTTTTGAAAAATAAATATTCTACCAGCTCCTGTTTGAATTTCGACTGGTTTTCCCTCATCTTTTCCAGATTTAAAAAATAGTATTTTACAGCCAGTTTAGCTTCTTCATCTATAGCTGTTAAGACTTGAGGTACCATTGACTCAGCTAGGCCGGTGATTATAATATAGGCAGCACCTCGGTTCTCACCGATGCGCAAATAGAGGCTTTTTGTGGCAGCATCATAATAGTACTCCTCATCCTTCATTTTATGAGGGAGATCGACAAAAAGATCATCGAGTTGCATCATGCTTCCCGGCTCATCCGGATAGTGAGTCCTTCCTACAATATCAGTGATCACTATTGGATATTTTATCTTTTTTCTCAGATGATCTGCTATAAAAGAGAGACCTTTTTCCAACAAGCCATGTAATAAACGGTAGGCATTTGCGGATGCTGTTTTTTGCATTTAAAGCATACTCCTTATTGAGAAAAAGTACTAACTGCTGTGTTTTTCTGCAATTCTATGATCATTAATATATATCAGATATTCCTTTTCCGCAAGAATAGTCAAAAAATGGTCCCCTCATTTTTTGTGCCAGATCAGCTATCCTTTTTAAATAAAAAATACTCAATTACCTACAATAAATATATACACTGCCTTGTGTTTTCAATGTGAGATCTGTTTATGGCAGAACTGTGCTAGAGATGACGGTAAAAATTGATAAAAAAACAGCGGCATATGAAGAGCATATACCGCTGTTATTTATACCCCACTTGGTATCAGATGCTATTTTTTGATTTCAGTTGTAACTACAGTCACGTCCTGCAGTCCATCTTTGAAGTGAGAAAAGTTTGGCCAGTATTGTGCGTGTTTGCCCTGTCCGCCGACAACGAAAATCTGGTAGTGTTCTGGTTTACTTACAGTGGGTATCTTAGTGTTCGCATCAACTTCCATACCTAGTGTTACGGAAGCGCATTCAGCACACATATCAGGGAAATCACCGGCACGCTTGCGGGCATTCTTCCACAGCCATTCTTTAAACTGTTGTTTAGTATAACCAGCTTCTGATATAAGCGTTGCAAACTCGGGGTTCATCAAAAGGACAACATCACGGTCTATTGCACATGTGCTGTTTTGTCCTGCATAAGTAATAGAATCTGCAAATGCTCTGAGTACTCCATCAAGTTCATTACTGGAATGGTCAGCTATGTTCAGAGGAGGACCTCCTGCATAAACAGTTACAATATTATCTTTATCAGTATAGCCTTTTTCCTCGCTATAAGGTTCCCAGGGACTTTCATCAACATTCTCCGCTACAACAGTTGTTATGACATTACCGGCCCAACCTAAAGTACTTTTATCTGGTGCTGGTGGTTTGGAACCCCCTACAACATCTGTAATTAAGCTGATAGCATAACCGATCGATGTGTTAGCCTGGTTAAATCCACCCGCTGCTCCTGTACCGCTAGCCAGTCCAATCTCTTTGGCTATTGGACCATTAACCACTGCTAGAATACCATTCGGATGGGTAGTTGTTGTTAAGGCTAACCAGTTTAATGCAGGATCTTTTAGTGCATCTAAAATACCTAATATAACAGGCATATATTCTGGCTTACATCCTGCCATTACCGCATAAGTAGCAACTAACTCTACTGTCAAGATGCCATTGCGGGGAGGTACTACCCATACCACTTCATCAGGATCACGGCTAGTGCCTTCCAACATCGCCTTAACTTTTTCAGGTGTTGGAGGAACGATGGGAATACCTGAAGACCAACCATTGTCAATAAACATCTGATTCAATTCAGCAGTTGTTCCTTCAAACTCAAATGTTTCTGCAGGATAAGGGGCCTTTTGTTTCAATTTTGCGGGATCTGCTTTTGTAGGTTTCCATGTAGTTGCAGCCTTAAGAATATCGGGAAACGCCTTGTCCGCTTTTTCTCTGATAGCATCTACACCAATACCACCCATGGGATGCTCTACCACTACATAATTAATAATACTACCGGCATTCTCTAAGGATGTGTCTTCTACAATATCAATAAAATCGGTTGTTACTATAGTTAATGTAGGGATACCTGCTTTTTCAAATTTGAGCTGGTCAACTACCAGCTGTGATGAGCAGGACCCTCAATCAGCCTGACTTCCAATTATCAAATCAGGTTTCAATGCTACAACCTTATCGATAACCTCGGGACCCATTCTTGATGGTCCGTACCCAACTGTTTCAGGTATTTCTTCATAGAGCTTAATTACTTTTACATCTTTAACATTTTCCTCCAACAACTCTGCAATACGATCTAAAAAATTATCCCCATTCTCTTTTATATTCCAACGCAAAGCAACTGTTTTCCCTTCCAGTGTTGATGGAGGTGTATTTAATTGTATCTCTTGTACTTGTTGAACCCCTTCTGGATTAACCAGGGTCCATGTACTGGCTTGTTCCGCCTCAGATCCTGAACCACAACCGCTCATCATAAACACTGAAAAGATGAAAACCGAGACTAACAGCAAGGCTACTGATTTATGCCTTCTTATCTTCCACACACTTTAGCCCTCCTTTTCCTAAAAACCCATAAAACAGCTACCATTTTATACCCATTTTCTTGTCAACAGAACAGAATTTTGCATTTGGTGAAGTAAAAATCAATGTAGCCAGTATAACTATAGCCACACTTAAATAAAAAGTCTGAGCAACCAGTGTGTCTATTATCCCACCAAAACAACCACAGTCTATGTTTCTGCCCTGTAATAAAACAATCGCTTCAGCGACGGAAAAAGATAACCCTAACAGGCCTCCCCCTAAAGATGCTAGTTTAGTAAACACCCCTAGCAGTAAAGCGATCCCAACAAATAATTCTAGAAAGGGTAAGGCATAGCCAAAAGCTGCTGCCAGATTCACCGGTTCAAGGGGTAAAATCCCATATTGGTAAACAGCATTCACGGAGTACAATTTGATATCCTCCATTTTGACCGCACCGGTGAAAATAAATAAACCTCCTAAAAAAATACGGTAAATTAATGTTAACCATTTGTTATGAAGCACAGAGAGTATTTTCCTCACAAACATACCTCCCATCCACATTCAAAAAACACCTCTAATTTCGCAGCTAACCTATAACCGCTCCCCCTTTCCAGCATATTTACTTTATAACACCCTCATGAGGGTTTGAACACATCCGCTCCCTCTGATATAAATAGACCAGTCAAGATTAAGACAGGAAGGGATATCTCTATGATGTAGTCTGTCACCGCGGAACTTGAAAAGCAATAAAAAGAAGATAAAGAATATAGAATACATTTTTTATCACTTTTTATCACTTCACCTGTTTTTTCTATGTTCGTTATGTTTGTTAGAGATGCTAAAGGGGAGCATTAGGGGAGCATTTCAGCTGTATCACTGTCTTTTAGCTGTCTTTCGTAAAATCAATGTTTTGATAAAAAACGATAAAAGAAAGGAATATAAAATACATAAAGAACATAAAAAAACTCCGGAACGGAGTTGCAAAAGAACCTTGAGGTGGATGAAAAAACCAAATCAAGATTTATTAATCTTCTTTTAATGTGTAAATTTTCAATGGTCTTCCTACCGTACCATATCTCTGCTCTATATCAACCAGCTCATATTCTTCCAAAAAATTGAAATATCTTCTCACAGTAACTTTGGAAAGGGATAGGGCATTCGATGCATCTTCTACAGTCACACCTTCTCCCTTATTTTGTTTGAAAAACAAAATGATCTGCCTCAGGGTAATGTAACTTAGACCTTTAGGCAGATCATCATCATCAGAGCTAAATCCAAGCATCTTTTCAATCCAAATATCAGCCTCTTCTTCAGTGAAGGTATCCACAGGATCCTGTTTGTGCTTTGCTCCTTCAGGTAAAACATTTTCTTTATGGTCTTTATGTTGTGACCTGCTAGCAACCATTTCCAAAAGTTGATTGAAAGCTTTTGATAACTCCTTTATCTCTTTACTACCTTTGACATTTAACCTTTGGACATCCTTATTTTTTGCTACTTGCTGCATACTGTCAATCACCCCCCACAGGGGCTTTACAAATGATTTACTAAAATAATAATTGGCTATCACAATCATTATTATGGTCAGGGTGAGACCAGTGAGACCCATTACTTTAAGCGGTTCAAAAATAAAATTACTATCTAATGGGACACCGATCATAAGCAAGCCGATTATTTGCCCATCTTGATTGGTTACAGGTTTATAAGCGGTTTGATACCCCTTCCCCATTATCTCAGCTCTCTCTAAATAGCATCGATTCGCGTCAAGAGTTTTGATCGTGCCTTCCCGCAGAGAATAAGTATCAACATCTAAAGCTCTTTTGCAGCCTCCTTCATCAAAAACACTCGTAGCCACACAAGTAGTATTGTTAAATACAACACAGATGGATTCGGTTACTCTCTCAATGTAGTCAACAAGAAAGAAATTGTTATTAATCTCAACTTCCCCTTTATAAAGTGTCCCACCTTTGCTATGCCAATGCCCTGGATAATTTAGTTTAATTAACTCCTCTGCTGTAAGCAGATTCCTTTTAGCAACCGCTTCTTGAGCCATAGTATAGTTATCGTTATAATAAAAATAAAAAATTAGAATGGTGCTTAATAACAACAAAACCATGCTACTAGTTACCAGCATGGTTATCACCTTATTATATAAGCGATTAAATGAGCGCATCCGAAAACAACTCCTTTGCTTCTTAATCATGAAAATCAAATCGTAACATAATTATCAGTTAATGGATCAATGGTATCGGAATAGCCCCTATTTATAAATATTCAATATAGTTTCTCTATTTCCTGCCTGCTGTTCCCCACTAAAATCAATGGTGAAGCTGTTTAATTTTCCTCACCCGTGATCAGGAGAACATTTGTTATCATTAAATACCAAGATAGAACAGGTAAAAAGCCAGGATGATCACCAAAACACCCAGTATGCCTTTCAAAACCCTGCCCCACTTTTCTGTACGGGGTGATGCGGCTAAGTTGTTGACAAACCCCACTGATGTGCCAGCTATTAATAAAAGCACACAATGACCGATTGAATAAATGGCTAGCAACCCTATGCCTAAATAAATATTGCCCTCACCTGCAACAAAGGCTAGGATCGCCACCAAAACAGGTGTGGCACAGGGGGAGGAAAGAACTCCTCCTATTATGCCCAGCAAAAAAGCCCCTATTAACCCTTCTCGTCTGGCTGGCATTCTGCATGCTTGCGGAGTAAAATGAACGATACCCAATAATTGCAACCCTACTACTGCCATAATCAAAGCCAGCAGTATATACCACCATTTTCCTGCACCGGTCATCATTTTTCCCAATAATGCTGAAGCTGCCCCCAGGGCAGTAAAAGTGAGAACTAAGCCAAAACAAAACAAAAGTGAGTATTTCAGAGCACTTTTTCGGTCATTCCCAGCAAATCCTCCCACATAGCCGATGATCAAAGGAACTGTTGACAAAATACATGGGCTAAAGGAGGAGAGCAAGCCTGCAAGCAGAGCCATAACAAAGGCAAGCCAAATGTTCTGTGACAGGAGTTCACCAAAATTGAGCATCAGGGTCTCCATCAGATAACACCCACTTTTTTTAATGCTTTCACTAGATTCTCTTTAGAAATATACCCATCGTGCCTGCCGATTTGATCGCCCTCACTATCCAACAAAATCAAAGTAGGAAAACTAATAACGGAATATTTTACTGCTTCTTCAGGGTGTTCATCCACATCAATAATCTCGATATTTATCTGGCCTTTATACTCCTCCCGCAGTTCTTCTAAAATAGGAATCATGATCTGGCAGTAGGGGCACCCGCTTGTGTTAAGCATCAGGAGTGTTGGTAATTTTTGGGCTGACTGAACAGGCTCATGCTCCGGCAAACTGCTATTTTTATAAATAAAAATCCCTACAGCCGTGAGAATAATCAAAATCACTAAAATAATACGCAGCACAGTATCTCTGCTGGCACCTGTAATCTGCATTGCAATCCCCCTTTTGAATCTGCTGCAGTGTTTTTATATCAAACTTTTAAGGCGCTGCTCACACAGAGCACAGTACTCAGGCAAAATTTCATAGCCCACATAATGCCTGTTGTGCCGCTTTGCTGCAACACAGGTAGTTCCAGAACCGGCAAAGGGATCCAGAACAACATCACCAACATAAGAATAAAGCTTAACTACCCGGCTGGCCAGTTCTACAGGGAAGGGAGCTGGATGCCCGATCTTTTTGGCTGATTCCGGTGCTATCTCCCAGACTGAAAGTGTAGAGCTCATGAATTCCTCTCTGCTGATATCCGACTCCCCTTTATCAGGGCAGGAAAACTGCTCCTTAACAAAGACCAGCAGGTACTCATGAAGATCCCGCAAGCGCGGAGCTTTAGCTGAAAGCCAGCTTCCCCAAGCACAGGAATTGTTGGCACCTCTGCCTTTCTGCCAAATGATTTCCCCTGCAGGAAGAAAGCCCAGCTCTATATGGGTTAGGTAAAAATAAGCATGCATGGGGATATAGGGTTTTCTCCCCAGATTAGCGATATTGATCACATATCTGCCCCCTGGTTTAAGGACCCTGTAAACTTCAGAACCGACCCTGCACATCAAATTAAAGTAGTCGGCAATATTCAGGTTCTCATCATAATCTTTACCTGAATTATAGGGGGGTGAAGTAAAAGCAAGGGCAACACTCTCATCTGGAATATGGCTCATATCCTCTGATGTATGGCAGTAAATGCGGTCAGCCCACTCACAGAGAGGTCGATGGGGAATACTCCTCTTGGCTGAAAAATCACAGGATTCAATAAGCATGCGGTGTAAACAAGGTAAATCACCTTGATAAAGCTTGCGTGCATAAAAAGCGGAGGAATCATGAGCTTCCCTTTTCGAAGTGCCAAAGGAAGATGTCTTGGTAGCCACCGGAAATCACCTATAACAATATATTCTGCTTTCTCTCCATATTAGTTCTAGCCAAGAAATGAAATCCCTGCAGATGGAACGGTTAACCATATATCAATAAGTAGGGTAACATTGATAATCAGAGGGAACTAATATATTAACCTTTTAAAGGTGTTAAAATCACTGCGTAAACTCATCTTTTGCAAAACAGTGATCTGCAACCGGGCATTCCCTACAACGGGGTCTGCTCTTCAGACAGATTTGATTGCCCAGGGCGTCGATCTGGGCATGGTATTCGTTATAGAGAGCTGTATCCCGGGGAAGGTGGGACATAAAAAAGAGCTGCATCTGATCATAGCTTATCTTTTCCGGAAAAAAACCCAGCCGGGAAAAGATCCTTCTGGTATAGGCATCAACAACAAAAATCGGTTTTTCAGCAGCATAAAGAATGATGCAATCAGCGGTTTCTGGCCCAATACCGTAAATACTAAGCAGTTTTTTTCTTAATGTTTCCATGTCGAGAGATAAAAAGGATTCCAGATCTCCCCTGAATTCCTCAGCAATAACCTGGCAGAAGGACTGAAGTTTCTTGGCCTTTTGGTTATAGTAGCGGGCAGGCCTCACCAAGGCGGACAGAGACACAGGATCACAGGAAAGGATCCCTTCTATTGACAGGATCCCTTCTCTCTTGAGGTTGTCGATGGCTGCAGATGCACTGCGCCAGGATACATTTTGTGTCAGAATGGCACCAATAATCATCTCCAAAGCTGTATCAGCCGGCCACCAGTGCCGCGGACCAAAATATTCATATAATTTGTTGTAGATCTCCATTAATCGATCATACATAGCATCACCTAGTTTTCCATCGTACCAGCCTTGATCGGGCAGGGGATGGCGCGGGGGCTGTCCCCCTGTCCGGTCCGATCACCCAACCTGTCCCGGTGATCGCGCGGGGGGACAGTCCCACTGATCGGTCTTTTAGCCGGGAGGCCACTGCAGCGAACGGCCACCTAGGATATGGAAGTGCAGGTGATGCACAGTTTGTCCGCCTTCTTTTCCCGTGTTGACCACCAAGCGGAAACCGTCAGCAGCAATCCCCAGCTGCTCAGCCAGTTTTGGCACCAGAGCTGTCATCCTGCCCAGCATTTCCGCTTCTGCCCCTTCATCCAAC
>JAAYWP010000150.1 GCA_012516535.1 Syntrophomonadaceae bacterium
CTTCATATCATCGATAGTGGCATATTCCCCTGCGGTTTCGATATCCACCGGCCGGATTTTCAACCTGTTTTTTGCCTTACCCGCTTTTCTTTTCTTTTTTGCCATCAACCCCACTTCCTATGCAGTATTGGTACCTTTATTATGAGTGAGAAAGGGATTGATTATACTCTCTCCCGGCAGCATCGGTTTAGTTGCTGTCTGACCGCTTCTTCTGTAAGACCTATGATCTCAACAAGTTTACAGCGGCCAGTAGCACCCCTTAGAATTTTTATCCTTCCCACAGCACAGCCAAACACCTGACCTAGGTATTTCACCAATGCTTTATTTGCTTCCCCTTCAACAGGTGGTGCTGTTAACCTAACCCGCAGAAAATCACCTGTAATGCCGATAATCTCGTTTTTCGAAGAGCGGGGCTGTACCTTAACTTGAATTTTTACCCCATTTGTAGAAGAGGTTACCCAGGGCATTTTGCTTCACCTTACATCAATGATCTGACCAGTGATATGAGCAGAACTCTGACCACTTCCAGCAGGATAACAGCCAACAGAGGAGAAAAATCGATATTCATTACAGTACCGGGAAGCATTCTCCTGCAAAGGGACAGCAGGGGTTCGGTTACTTCATAGATGAACCTGATAATAGGATGATAGGTGCGGGGCCTGATAAAAGACAAGATCACCCTGGCCACAATCAGCCAAAAATAAATATTAATGGCCAAGGAAATAACCGAAATAATAAATGTTAAATCCATCGCATCTCCCGCCCTTCAAATTCACTGTAGTTCTCCGGAGCGTTTGGTTGCGGCCTCCACAGCACTGAGCAAAACACCCCGCAAACCGCCCTTTTCCAATACATGGACACCGCTGATCGTGCTGCCTCCAGGTGAGCAGACCCTGTCTTTTAGCACAGCAGGGTGTTCACCATTGAGTACCATACGCCCCGTACCGATCATGGTCTGGGCAGCCAACTCCAGGGCAACCTGCCGGGATAATCCCATTTTGACACCGCCATCTGCCAAGGCTTCCAGCACAATCGCCAGATAAGCGGGCCCACAACCACTGACAGCTGTTACAGCATCTATTTCTTTTTCTGAAACAACAATTACTCGGCCCACAGCAGCAAAAAGTGCCTCTGCAACCTTTTGATGACTCTCAACAGCACAGCTGCCCATAACCAGTGCGCTCATCCCCTCTCCTGCCAAAGAGGGCACATTGGGCATCACTCTGATCACAGGGGTGCCTGCTGGCAGATTTTCCTCTAAAAATGAAATCTTGACTCCCGCAGCTACCGATATTATTAAATGATGATCAGCTTTAATAACCGGTGTAATTTCCTCTAAAACAGCCTTCACCTGCCCGGGTTTAACTGCAACTATCACAATCTCACTGTTCCGGGCGGTTTCTACGTTATCTACCGCTGCATTAACAGAAAACTGCTCTTTCAACTTTTGCAGAGTATTATTATTAACATCACTTGCAGTTACATCACAGGGCTCCACAAGGCCGGCCTTCAGGAAACCCCTTATCAGTGCGCTTCCCATAGCACCAGTACCGATCACACCGATCTTTTTATTGTTTACGATCTTTGATACCCTCCTCACGCAATTGTTGCAAAAACTTTTCCTGTGACAATCCCTCAGGGAGATCTGCCTGGATAGATATATTGCTGGGAGCAAACATAAAAGTGTCACTGCTCACCCTCTGCATGCTTCCATTGAGAGCAAAAACAGCACCTCCCAAAAAGTCCAGGATTCGCTGGGAAATCTCTTTTGTTGTTTTACTAAAGTTTACAACCACTGTTTTTCTGCTTTTTAATAGATTGGCAATCTTCTCTACTTCATCAAAACCGACAGGTGTCAGCACAACTATTCTAACCTCAGGTGAAGTATGCAGACTGATCACAGGTGTGCGGGAACGCCCCTTTGGTTCCGTATACTCAACATCTTCAAAGTTATCATATTCCTCACCCTGATCCGAATAGCCCAATAATTTAAGAACCTTATCATACCAACCGCGAGCCAAGAAAAGAACACCCCCATTTATTGTTCATCTTCACTGAAAAGAGCACTCCCCACTCTAACCATGGTGGCTCCTTCTTCAATAGCTATCACAAAATCATTGGTCATTCCCATCGATAAGTGGCTTAAATCTAAATGCGGCCTTGTCCTAGCCATCTCATCCCGCAACTGGCGCAGTTTCCTGAAAACAGGGCGGGTCTTCTCCGGATCCTCCTCAAAGGGAGCAATGGTCATTAATCCGCATATCTTAATGCCATCTAGATCCTGAACAGCATCAAGAAACTCTGGAAGCTCATCGGGCGACAGGCCATATTTTGTTTCCTCTTGAGATATGTTAACCTGCACTAAAACATTCCAGGGATAACCCTGACCCTTGCTCAATTTATCAAGGAGTTGTGCCAGAGGGAGCCTGTCTAAAGAATGAATCATCTCCACTTTACCCACCAACTGTTTTGCTTTATTTCGCTGCAGGTGGCCGATTATGTGCCACTCCACATCCTGACCGAACAGTTTATACTTTTTTAAGAAATCCTGAACCCTGTTTTCCCCGAAACTGCACAGCCCATACTGCAGTGCTTCCTTCATTTTTTCCATTGTTGCCATTTTGGTCACAGCAATAAGTTTCACTTCAGATGAGGACCGGCCTGACCTGCGGCATGCCTGCTCAATTTGCTGGTATACTCTTTCAATTCTTTCTTCTAAGGTACCAGACAATTGGATTCCTCCTTCGCCAACACCATCCCTTTTCTCTCTCGCAAAGACTATATCCAACTGAAATCCTTCTCTTATTTATTGCAGATGATCTCCGCCAAACGGGGATTTGTAACAACTTCTGCTCCAGGGACTACTCCCTGGACTGCTGCTTGTTCATTTAAGGTAGCAGTCACTTCAACCTTTCTGTATTTCGGACCTGTAACAGACATAATGTAGACACCTGTTTGCCCTTCCTGTTCAACAAGTGCGGATTCAGGGATGATGATCCCCTCCCCTAAAATATGCATTAGCTGTAGGTCAAGCTTGCGCTGAGAAGGAAAAGGACGCGCTTGTTTCAGTTCAACAACAGCATAATAATGATCGCCCTTTTTATGATGAGCAATCACCAGAGCTTTTCCAGTCCCTTCCTTATCCCAGGTCAGTGTCAACTGGTCATTTTGTTCTATATGGGGTTTGAACCCTTGAGGAAACTGCACAATAAGGAAAGGGTTAGCCAGGTTATCGATCACCTTAAACACAGGTTCACCCTGCTTGATATCCTCCCTCACACCGCTGACAATATTGTTTCCCTCTTCCAGTTTTTCAAAAATAACAGATGGGTCAACACGCTGCCAAGAGTATCGATCATACATGCTCTCCCATCCATCCAGTTGATATGAAATAATACCGGTGCTCGGGCTCTTGATTGGAATTTTTCCACCGCTTCCCACAGGGTCAGCCATCAACTCCAATTGAGCGACAATGGTTCCCACCGGAACACGCTCACCCTCTGCAGCGATAGGCAGCAGTTTACCTGTGCCTGGTGCTCTCACAACACTCTCATTCATTAATAAAACAGCTTTTGCACCTGTAGACTCTGTCAGTTCTCCCAACTCTGCTGGGATTGTCCTGATGGCATGAAAAACACAGAAATAAAATAACTGCATTCCTAACCAGATGACAACAGCCAGAGCTATAGAAAAAAGAAACAGTCTGCCGGCAATGACTTTTATCTTTTTGTTCCAGGTTTTTTTCAGTTTATATCGCTTAAACTGCACCACCTGTTTATGCACCTAGAGCACCTCATATCCGGCATCCTCAATGGCTTCTTTAAATTCAGGCAAGCCGGCTTCGATGGGGTTATATACTACTTTGACCAGGCCTTCTTTTAAATCCACCTCTACCTCCTGGACCCCCTCCAGTCCCATAAGGGCTTTGATCACAGCCTGCTGGCAGTGCTGACAGCTCATGCCTGCAACTTTAAGAGTCAACTCCTTTGGCTGATCTATGCCGCCGCTGCAGTGAGAACACACCTTTATCACCTCATTGGATCAGGATTGCCGCCATCCTTCCGGTCTCCCCCCGGCTACCCCGATAGGAAAAGAAAAGATCCTGGCGGCAGATAGTACAAAAACTACTGATAGAGATATTCTCTCTCAGGACACCAGCATCCTGCAAAATTAAACAATTCGACTGAGAAATATTGAAAAACCACTTACCATTTCCCTTCTCCTCCAGCAGCTCCCTGAAGGTCTCTGGGAACGTCTCCTTAACAGCCTGGTAAACATCCTCACCTACCTCATAACAGCAGGGACCTGCCGCTGGGGAAAGGGCAGCATAACAGTCCGCTGGCCTGCTCCCGTAAACATTAGACATTTCCTGAAGACAGCTGGCAGCTATTTTTGCTGCAGCACCCCGCCAGCCTGCATGGGCAACAGCGATCACACGGTTAGAGGGGTCATACAGGTAAATTGCTTGGCAATCAGCGCACAGAATAGAAATAGCCACATTGGATAAATGAGTGATCAAACCATCTCCCCTGCTGCCTTTTTTCAGCTGCAGATCCTCTTCCCTCTCCAAAACCACTACCCTGTCGCTATGAACCTGATTAAGTGTAATCAACCTATCCTCCCCAATATTGAGAGCATCGGTAACCAACCTTCTGTTAGCTGTTACAGCATCAGCATCATCACCTGTATGATACCCCAGGTTTAAGGAAGAATAGCATCCTCTGCTCACACCACCACGGCGGGTTGTAAAAACAGCCCGCACCTTACCTTCTCCAAAACCAGGCAAATAAAGATAAGGTAACTGCCCCAGCTCATTTTTTAAAACAAAATCCACTGCTCCCTCACTCCACATCTTAACGGTGCCAGGCTTGCGTTTTTGCTTTATTATCTCTTCCCAATTTATAAGACAGCTTCTACCGCTCGTTTAGCTTTCAGGGATTCGGCAACAGAAAGGATCCGCTGATTTCTTGAACCGCGAAAAGCTACGCTTAGATCCCTTTCTTCAGCTAAATAAGGACCATCAACCAGCAGATCGCTGACCTCCAGCAGATCCCTGACCTCCTGATTTTTTTCCGCCATATCTAAAAGCTCTTCAAAAGTATACCCACTATAGGTAACAATATCCAACCCCAGCTCTTTTACTTTTTTTCCCAAACAGGCCAGGGCAGCAGCCTGGGCAAAAGGCTCACCTCCGGAAAAAGTAACACCCTGCAGCAGCCGGGTATCTCTTATTTGAGCGAAGAGTTCATCTACTGTTATCTCTTCCCCTCCGGCAAAATCCAGGGTTTCAGGGTTATGACAGCCTGGGCAGCGATGGGGGCATCCCTGGACAAAAACAACAAACCTGATCCCCGGTCCATCGACAACACTTTCTTTTGTTAAACCTGCTATCCGCAGCTTCATAAATCTTTCTCCTTTTTATCGATTTACTGTTTCACAAACAACACTTTCATTACCGAAAACATCAACAGCTTTGACACAGATCCTCCTGCTACCTTTCACCTTGGGCACAACTATCCTTGCCCTGTTATCCACCCGACCGTCCCTAGCCCGGCAGCACTGCCACCTGCTGCAGAAGGTCCTCCCATCATAATCAGGGTCAACACTCCAATACTCCAGGAGTGCCAGGGGGTCACATGAGGCCAACTCTCTTATCTTTTCCTTTATCTCTCCCCTCAGCGGCAAATGATCAAAAGTTGAATAGGCCAAACCGCCCAACTCCAGCAGGATCTCCTCCCACTCAGCAGAACAGTTCTGCACCAGCAGTTGTTTCAAGACCAATTGACAGATAGCATCCCTACTTTTGTTTTCTCCCTGCGTAATTTTTCCGGCAATGGACTGTTGTATAAAGGGCTTGCACCCCTGCTGCAACAGCCGCTTATACGCAATTATCAGAGCCAGCCTGCTGGCATCCGCCATAATCCAGCGCCTGCCCAGCTTTTCAGCAACCGCCCCTGTGGTTCCTGTACCACAGAAAAAATCGGCCACTAAATCTCCAGGGCAAGAATGCCCTCTGATGATCCTTTTCAGCAGTCCCTCAGGTTTTTGGGTATTGAATTTGAGATTCTCATAGGCTGTAGGGCTGAGGATTTTTTGCACCTCTCTGCCGACCCACCAATCATCCAATCCAGCCCCTTCTTTCCTGAGCACATATTTATCACCCTTTACGGCAGTGAGCCCTCTCTCCAGTGTCCCCTGGATATAGGGACGGAACTGTCTGTTAAAGGTCCATTTATCGCTTTTGGTATACCATAACAGCAGATCATGCTTTTTAGGATAGGTTCTTTTCGCTGCCCCCCCACCACCATAGCACCAGACGATTTCATTGCGGAAGTTTTCACTGCCAAAAATATCATCAAGGAGGATTTTAACATAATGAACAGCATGCCAATCCAGGTGGACAATGAGCGATCCCTGTTCACTTAACAGTTCCCTCATGAGATACAGTCTGGGATAGAGCATCTGGAGGTAACCAGCCATCCCACCCTGCCATGTATCAGAGTAGGCCTGCTGTTCAAGAGTAAAACTGCCATCCTTTCCCTTTAATGTACAGCAGGTCCGGTAGTTGGACCTGCTGGCAAAGGGTGGATCAATATAGATCAAATCGATTTTTCCCCGCATAGGCGGCAAAGCTGTCTCAGGATCACCGGCTAACAGAGCCTCCATCAGCAGTAGGTTATCCCCATAGAGAAGCCTGTTACACCATTGATCAACAGGTTCTGTTTCCGAAAGCTCCCTCTTCATCTGGGGCATCACAAACTCATCTATCTTCAGCAAACACCCCCTGCCCTGCCCCACCCGCTCCATAAGTTTTTCCGCCTCATGTCTCCCCGCAGCAGAGACTGACGTTAGCTGAGAAATCAAGGAATCGGCCATGATCATTCACCAGCAGCTTCTACTATCTGCTATCAACTGTGGGGCATCCGATCACGCAGTTCTGCCACCTTGCCGTCATTAAAGCGGTCCACAGTGCTCAAATACCCTGTAATCCGGCGCACACGGCGGATATTTGTGGAACCGCAGCGGGGGCATTCGGGCTCATTAAATACACCCAAAAGATTGCAGCCACAACAGAAATCCACCGGATAGTTGATACCGGCATATCCCATATCACACTCAGCCATATGCCTGAGCAGAGATTCTACAGCCTGCGGATTGTGCTGTGGTGGTGACGCCAGTTCTACATAACTGATATGACCGGCATTAAAGAACTTGTGGTACGGGCCCTCCAGCCTTACCTTGTCGAACATACTGATCGGATAATAAACAGGGATGTGAAATGAATTGGTATAATACTCCCGGTCAGTTACACCAGGTATGATCCCATACTCTTTCCTATCCATTTTGACAAACCTCCCTGAGAGCCCTTCAGCGGGTGTTGCCAAAAAGGTAAAGTTTAGATCAAAGCGCTCACAGGCCTCATCAACCTTTTCTCTGATGTGCTGCATGATCGCAAGCCCAAGTTCCTGAGAATCCTTATTCTGCCCGTGGTGGTAGCCGGTCAAAGCAACCAGGGTTTCTGCCAGCCCGATCACCCCTACAGAAAGGGTCCCATTAACGATAGCTGGTTCGATGGAGTCATCGGGTTTTAAACCCTCTGATCCCATATAAAGCCCCTGTCCCATAACAAAGGGGATATCCTTGACCCGCAGCCTACATTGCACTTTGAACCTGTGATAAAGCTGATTGATAGTGAGTTCTGTAATCTCATCCAGCAGCTGATAAAATTTCTTTAAATTACGCTCAGCTTTGATGGCCAGCCGTGGGAGGTTGATAGTTGTGAAGGAAAGATTTCCCCTCCTGGCAGTCTCCTCTGGACCCCTGCGGTTGGCCATCACCCTGGTGCGACACCCCATATAAGCCACCTGGTCGCCATAATCTTTATTGAAAGATGAATCCATAAAGCTGAAAGTGGGGTTCAATCTTTTGCTGGCCACCCGCACCGCCAGCTTAAAAAGATCATAATTTGGGTCTTCTGGGTTAAAGTTGACGCCTTTTTTCAGCCGGAAAATAACATTGGGGAAAATAGGGTTCTCACCTTTCCCTAGACCAGCCTCATAGGCCAGCAAGAGATTGCGGGTGATCTTGCGACCTGCCTCAGAGGTATCTGTACCCAAATTAAGAGATGAGAAGGGGACTTGAGAGCCCGCTCTGCTGTGCATAGAGTTCAGATTGTAAACAAAGGCTTCCATCGCCTGGTATACCTCATCCTCACTGTTGCCATCAATAAACGGAGCCATCTGCTTATCAAAAAAAGGGAAAGACTGACCGCCAAACATATCATTCTGCGAACTCTGCAGGATAATTGCTGCCAGGGCTGTAGCAGAAGCAGGCCGTTTGGGAGGCCTGATATAGCCGTGGCCATTATCAAAGCCATCTCTTAATAGGTCATCCAAAGGGATTTGCAAACAATTGATCGTGGTAGCGTAGAAATCTAAATCATGAATGTGTATATCCCCCCGCCTGTGGGCCAGGGAATAGTCCTCATCCAGCATCCTGGTCAAATAATAATTTCTGCTGGCAGCACTGGCGATCTGCAGCATTTTGGCTGAAGGAGAATTGCCTACATTGGCATTGTCCCGGTCAGTTTCCCTGATGATATCTTCAACAACATCCATTAGCTCGGATTTCGCCTCACGTATACGAGTGCGTTTATCCCTGTAGAGGATGTAGGCCTTGGCTGTACGGGCATGACCCTTTTCAATTAATACCTTTTCCACCACATCCTGAACATCCTCCACACCAAAGATCTGCCCGTTGTATTTGTGCTTGAGTGCACGCAAGACTTCCAGGGTAAGGGATACAGCCAGTTCCCGGTCCTCCCCACCTACAGCACGAGCTGCTTTAAAAATCGCATCTGTAATTTTAGTGTCATCGAAAGGTACTTCTCTGCCATCTCTTTTTTTAATCTTAGTAAACAACCATAGTTCTCCTCTCTATCAATATTGCTTTAAGATTACTATTGTCTGCGCCCTCTGACACCCATTTCTTCTAGGCAGTCAAGAATCTCCCCCACATCTTGAAATTCTCTGTAAACAGAAGCAAAACGAACATAAGCCACCTTGTCTAATTTCAGCAGATGACTCATCACTATCTGCCCGATCACCTTACTGGGAATTTCACGCTCAGGCTGATTGCGGAGCTCTCTCTCTATCTCATCAACTATTTCTGATAAGGTTTCCAGCGCTGTTGGCCTTTTTTCACATGCCTTCATGATACCGGTCAAGAGCTTGTCCCTGTTAAAAAGTTCCCTCCTGCCATCTTTTTTGATCACCCACAAAGGCACATCATCCACCCGTTCATAGGTAGTAAAACGCCTGCTGCAGCTGGTGCATTCCCTCCTGCGCCTGATAGTAAAACCGTTTTCTAGAGATCTAGACTCCAAAACCCTTGACTCACTTTTTTTACAAAAAGGGCAGCGCATCAGCCATCATCCATCCTTCTAAATAGCAATAAAAACAATATATAGGGCAGTGTTTATTTAATTATACTACATATAGTGTAACAATCCTGCTGCCTTGACCACAAAAAAAGTCCCATTTTTCATTTGGGACCGAAGTCTTATGCACTTCCTCCCCTTATATCTTACAACAGAGAGCGATTTCGCCAAAGAATGAATTATATCACCATCACTTTGATTACTTCTGTAGCAGCTGATTTGTGGCAGAATATTCAACCAAGATCACATCTACACCTATTTTCACAATCTTTTCCCAGGGGATGATCACCTCCTCACTTTTCGCAAAAAAATTAAACACCCGGTTATTCCCAGGCAAAATAATAGATCTGACCCGGCCGGATTCAACATCGATATCGATATCCTTGATCATCCCCAAGCGCCTGCCATCTATAACATTAATAACATCATGAAGCCGCAGTTCAGATATTTTGATCACTGCTGCCACCTCCCTCAAAATAAATATATGAGAGAGATGAGCATTTTGTGCCCCTATGTTATCTTAAACCCTTCAACTTTGCCAGGTAACCCTTATCCCGGTTCAGCCACTCTAAAACCTTAAAATTAAAATCAATCCTATTTTCATCGGCGATCACTACCATATTTTCCCCTTGCTGTGCCATTACCTCCATTGTTGTGTTTTCTTCATTTTTCATTTCCATAACATTACCCGAAATGTCAACAAAACAGAGGGGCGGGAAAAGAACACACCACCAGTTGGCACCCTTGCCCTTCCCCAGCACCACTTTCACAGCCTCATATTCACCCTCAGGCACTAACACTTTGCCATAAGTCCTGGAGGGAAAATCAAACCTGCCGTATTCTAAGCTTACCGGATAGCTTAATCCAGCAGCAGCTACAACATCCTCAGCAGCAGCAATCAGCTGTGTGCGGTTATTCATAATTACCTCTCGTGCTTCCTGATAGTTTTGCACCCCTGTCAACTGCTCTTTCAATATTTCGACAATACGGTCCCGCACCTTGTATTTTATTGCCTGGTCCTGCTGATGATCACTGTTGGCGACAACATGGAGCCTTATCAGGTTATCCGGGGTATAAGCAGTTTTCGTCTGTACAGCTGTACCGAAAAAAACAAGGGTTAGCAGAGAACAAAGCAGCAGTATAATACCAATTTTATGCTGGGCCATTATTTGTCACCCCTAAATGTATTTTCGCATATGGTTCAATGCAGCTTTCTCCAACCGAGACACCTGGGCTTGAGAAATACCGATCTCTTCGGCTACCTCCATCTGGGTCTTTCCTTCAAAAAAACGCATAGTAAGGATCCTTTTCTCACGGTTATTCAATTTACTCATAGCCTCCCTGATCGATATTGATTCCAGCCAGTTGAGATCATTGTTTTTTTCATCACCGATCTGGTCCATCACATAAATGGGATCACCCGCATCATGATAAATAGGCTCAAAAAGGCTGACTGGTTCTTGAATAGCATCCATGGCAAAAATAACTTCCTCTCTGGGTAAATTTAGTTCCTCAGCGATCTCATTTATGTTAGGTTCCCGGGAGTGTTTGTTGATCAATGTTTCCCTCACCTGTATGGCCTTATAGGCTATATCCCTTAGGGATCTGCTGACCCTGATGGGGTTGTTATCCCGCAGATAACGTCGAATTTCTCCGATGATCATCGGTACTGCATAGGTAGAGAACTTCACATTCTGCCCCAGATCAAAATTATCGATGGCTTTGATCAGACCGATACATCCAACCTGGAATAGATCATCTACATATTCCCCCCGATTGGTAAACCGCTGAATCACACTGAGTACCAGGCGCAGGTTCCCTTTGATCAGTTTTTCCCTAGCTGTTTTATCACCGGCTTTGACACTCAAAAATAGCTCATTCATTTCCTCACTGGTAAGCACCGGTAGTTTAGCTGTGTTTACTCCGCATATCTCAACCTTGTTTACCATTCCGCCTGCTTCCTCCCCAGCGATTCTTTGGTCGTTTTTCATTATTACCGGGGATGTCTCAAATTATACGATCAGGCACAGAACCAGCCTTGAAAAAAAGAAAATGGGAACCCTATGGATTCCCAGAACAGCTTTTAAATTTTCAATTGTTAAGGGGGATAACCGGCAAAAGTTATTCCAGACAGCAAATTTCTTTACGCAACCTCTTTATTATACGCTTTTCCAA
>JAAYWP010000151.1 GCA_012516535.1 Syntrophomonadaceae bacterium
AAAAAGGGATTTAACCATTCCCAAAGTGTCCACCGCATGGGGGTCACCCCAATCTCCCTGCTCGGTCGTGATTTCCTAATTTAAATAAAGCAAAAACGCAAGCCTGGCGGTTGAGAAGTGGGAAGTGTGAGGTTGGAGGTGGGAATTTTAATTTTTTGAATAAAGCAAAAACGCAAGCCTGGCACCGTTAAAGCTGAAGGCACCGTTAAAGCTGCTGATCGGTCGGTGATCGCGCCGTTTATGCCAGTTCTTTCATTATGTTGATTACCTCTTTATCACTGGTCTGTCTGAAGTCTTTATAAAACTGCCCAACCGCATAGAAGACATCAGGGACCAGCAGACACACCAGTTCATCCACATCTTGATTGAGTTGGGATACCGCCTCCATGGAAGCCACAGGGACAGCTAGGACCAGGGAGTCGGGGTCCAACTTGCGCACTGACTTCAGTGCTGCCTTGGCGGTCATTCCGGTGGCAATGCCATCATCAACTAAAATAACTGTTTTCCCCTGCAGAACCGGAGGTTTCCGGTCTCTACGGTAAGTTTTGCTCCTTCTGCTTATTTCCTCAAGTTCATGACGGACCTGGTCCTCCAGGTCGGCCTTTTTGAGGCCCAACATAAACAAAGCTCTTTCGTCAAAAATAGTTGTGCCATCTGGTGCAACAGCACCGACCGCCAGTTCTTTGTTGAAGGGAGCACCGATCTTACGGGGAATGATCACATCCAATGGGGCGCCTAGTTCCCGGGCGACCTCTGCGGCTACCACCACACCACCCCTAGGGATCCCAAGCACAAACGGATTTTTGTTTTTATAACCCATTAGCTTTGCTGCTAATTGCTGTCCAGCATCCCGGCGATCCATAAAAGCCAAAGCAAACACCCCCAGTTGATAACTGCTCAAAGTTGATAACCGCTCAAACCTGAATGCTTTGCAGTTATGCATCTGCATTATTCTGTCTATCATTATAGCCCAAAAAACGATAAATCATCTGCAGGCAAGGCAGAATTGTTTTACGCATACAAATTAGGGAGAGTCTTTGATATCTATTTAAAGGTGGGTGAAGCCGGGAATGACCCATCGCCATCACCGATTACCGGCGGTTTATCAGTAATTTAAGGGTGGGCGAATCCGGAAAGGCGAATCCGGAAAAGACCGTTCTGGAATTACCGCCTGGTGCTGACTCTTTGATTTCTATTTAAGGTGGGTGAATTATTTGGAGCCTTTAAATGCTCTGCAGACACTGATTTTTATGTCTGTGGTGGTTGAGGCCCTGGCAGCTATCTTCCACCGCTTTATCAGCAAACAGGCATCAGAGCTTGTGAGCATTCTGGTAGGGATCACCCTTTGTTTTGCTTACAAAGTCGGGATCTTTACCACCCTTGGTATGGAAACCAGCTACCCTTTTGTAGATTACATTGTATCTGGGATCATTATCGCTCAGGGCTCTCGTGCCCTCTCCCAATTATTTAAAGTTCGCCAAAAATAAAACCGCGCAAAAACCTTTCGGCCTCAGGCCATATTCCCACTTATTTAAATTCCGCTAAAAATGACCGCAGTGTCATTGACAGATTGGCAAAATTAGGTTATGCTGTTTTCGCAATAGCTCAGCTTTCATGCTTTTATAATTGTTATTGTTTTGGAGGGGATAGACATGAATTTGGTCGATGGTATTATCTTTCTTGTTTTAGCCTGGGGTGCTTTTCGCGGTTTTAGCCGCGGCCTGATAGCGATGATCTGCAGTTTGGCCGGTTTACTGATAGGGGTTTGGCTGGCCGGCATCTATTATATACCGCTGGCTCGTTTCCTGGGGCACCTCGGCCTCAAGAAACTGTTTACTAATATATTTATTCCCTTTTGTGCGGGAGGCCCTGCCGAGGGTGTCCCTGAGGTGGGCGGTCTGCCTATTTTCCCCCCCTCCCTCTGGGAGCCTGTACAGGCGATGCAGACGGGGATTTCCGGGGTTACCATGGCGCAACTTCTGGCGGATAGCCTGGTGAAGCTCATTGCATTCTTCATCGTCTTTGCGCTGGTCTCCGGGGTTCTGGGAGCGATTTTAGGCCTAGTGGCAAATATATTGACCAGAATCACGCACCTGGTGCTGTTGGGCGGTGTGAACAGATTAGGGGGTATGGCAGGTGGGCTAATTGCCAATGGATTGTTTTTGGTGGTTGCTGTGGGGATGCTGACCCCGCTGGTATACAGTTTTGGTACGGGCACTGCCCTGTTTAACAGCTGGGAGTCCTCGGTGATGGTACCTTATTTTAAAGAGGGTTGGGGTGTTGTTGCCCCAGTACTGGCCGAGTGTTTTAATATGGTTTAATGGTGGTGTCAGCAATATAGATATTATCAGCGGGCGAAGGGAAGTATGCTCCTGATAGATATAGTATTAAAGGTTGAAAAAATTTAAAAAGGAGGGGCTATTACAAAGGAGAATAAAAAGTATTACAATAATATATAAAAGGAAGCTGTCCGGACAGTGGGAACAGCGACAGAGGGCGGAACCTTGAGGGATCTTGGTTTGTGACAAGGGGACGGGGTTAGTGTCACGTGATTGTCCAATTTGCTGCTAGCTAGCGGCCGAGTCAGCGGCAGGTCTGGCGGTAGATCTGGCGATAACCTAGCGGCAACCTGTCCCGGTGATCAGCCCCCTCGCGCGGGGGGACAGTCCCGGTGATCGGCCCGATCGGTCAACCTGTCCCAGAGTGATCACCCCATTTGGTCGTTGGTGGTTAGTTGAGTCAAGTGAGTCAATGAGTCAAGGGGACGGTGACTTTGACTCACCGCTGTGACATGTGTGCTTGATGACGCGAACTCTGTTCCCCTGTCACAGTATGAAGTAAAAAAGCAAGCCTTGCAGCGACCGCGGAATGTCCGATCAGTCAACCTGTCCCCCTGATCGCGCGGGGGGACAGGTTGGGTGATCGCACGGGGGGACAGTCCCTGTGAATGGTCAATTTGGTCGTTGGTGTTGTTTGTTCAGTCAGGATATGGGTAACAAAAATGGTTCAAGAGATAGGTTACACTCCTTTAAAATAAGGCCGGAATTCGGAGGTCGGAATAAGTATCTCACTGATTTAAATAAAGAAATAAAGCAAGCCTGGCGGTTGAGAAGTGGGAAGTGTGAAGTTGGAGGTGGGAATTTTTTTGAATAAAGCAAAAACGCAAGCCTGGCACCGTTAGCCGTGGCACCGTTAGCCCGGCCTCTGACTTCTAATAAAGGTAGGTGCTGTAGTATGGCGGATACAAAAGAGCAGGTTAAGCTGACACAACATGCCCGTTTTTCCGGCTGAGCAGCCAAACTGGGACCGGGTGTCCTGGATGAGCTGCTGACAGGCATAAGGACCTTTGAACACCCCGACCTGCTGGTCGGAACTGGTGTGCCTGATGATGCCGGTGTTTTCCGGCTGCGGCCGGATCTGGCTATTGTACAAACGGTGGATTTTTTTACACCTGTGGTGGACGACCCCTATATGTTCGGGCAGGTGGCTGCTGCTAATGCCCTGAGCGATATCTATACCATGGGGGCAGTCCCGATCACCGCCCTTAATCTGGTTGCCTATCCGGTTTGTAAACTGGGGGCAGACACCCTGAAGGCCATCCTTGAGGGCGGCTGTGACAAGGTGGCAGAGGCAGGTGCTGTGATCCTGGGAGGCCACTCGGTAGAGGATGAGGAACCAAAATATGGGCTGGCTGTAACCGGTGTTGTCCACCCAGATAAACTCATTACAAACAGCGGGGCTGCTCCAGGGGACACCCTGGTGCTGACCAAACCCATCGGTACAGGTGTGCTGGCCACAGCCCTTAAGGGCGGCCTTTTAAGCGAACCTGAAGAAATGGCCCTGGCAGAGCAAATGGCAGAACTAAACGCCGCTGCTGCTCAGGTTATGCGTGAGGTAGGGGTTAATGCCTGCACTGATATCACCGGTTTCGGGTTGCTGGGCCATATGCGGGAAATGGCTGCAAACAGCGGTGTTGATATGGAGCTTGATCCCTTCAAAATTCCCTTTCTACCTAGAGCAAAGGAACTGGCTGAGGAAGGGCTGGTTCCAGCGGGTGCCTACAGAAACAGGGAGCACTTTGAGCAGCATGTGGAGATCAGTGGGGAACTGCCCACTGTGATCAGTGACCTCCTCTTTGATCCCCAAACCTCAGGGGGGCTGTTGATGGCGGTTCCGGCCGAAAAAAAACAACAACTCCTGGATGGCCTGCACAGCTCAGGGGTTAATGCCTCTCCGGTGGGAAGGGTCCTCAGCAGAGGCCAGGGGAAGATACTGGTTAGGGGAGCCTAGCTAGCCGTGTGACTGGCGGCCTACCACACCGGACAAGGGAAGTATTGGGTCAGGGGAAACGGCAGTTAAACATTCAGCTTGAAGCCCTGTTCTCTGAAGCTAAATAAAGGAAGCATAGGCCCCGGTCAGGTTGACCATTTAGCCTTAGGCCCGAGACCATCGGCTGTGAATACTGCCGGCCCGGAGGGGTCAGGTTGGCCCTTTAACCTTTGGCCCTGTATTTGTTCAACAAGTTACCGGGCGGGTATTGGCGCGGGCAGGATTTTGTGAAAACAGCCAGGATGCTGCCTGTTCAGCAAATTAACATGCTGCTATTGCTGAGCCCTGGTTTTATATAAGCAGAAGCGATCTACTATTTAGCAAATTACCAGGCTGGTATTCGATCGACAGATTTTATACAAGGGGAGGCGAACCACCTGAGCAGCAAATTACCGGGCTGCTATTGCCGCCCATTAATACGCCCATATAATTTGGCGGTCGCGCTATATCAGGGCTAATGCAACTGATTGGTATTGCCCCCTATATAGTATTTATGTAGTATTATAGAAACGAGTATTAACACTGGAGGTTATCCCTTGGAGCTGAGTTTTGCTGACTTACCTAATGAAGCTGTGGTTGCCCTACGCATAGCTATTATCATCCTTGTTTTTTTCGTTATCAGTAAATTGGGCAGGCGCTTGATCGATACCCTCTTGGACCCGGAACGAGTTAGCGGCGGCTTGAGCGACCGGCGGGTCAACACCCTGCGCGGCTTGGCCAGAAGCCTGCTCAAATACAGCATCTATTTTATCGGTGGGGTGATGATTTTAGAGGAACTGGGCGTTCCCACCACCTCCATTCTGGCAGGAGCTGGTATCCTGGGTTTGGCTGTGGGCTTTGGCGCCCAGAACCTGGTGCGGGATGTGATCACCGGCTTTTTCATCCTTTTTGAGGACCAGTTTGCTGTTGGTGATTATGTTACTGTATCCGGTGTGACCGGCTATGTGGATGAAATGGGGCTACGGGTCACCAAGATCAGGTCCTGGACCGGGGAAATTCATATCATCCCCAATGGCAAGATCGAGCAGGTGACCAATTATGCCCGTTACGGGTCGGGGGTTTTGTTTGAAGTGACAGTTCCCTATGAGGAGGATCTTGATCAGGTTATATCTGTGATCAATGAAACCTGCCACAAAATGGCCCAGGAAATTCCTGACCCGGTCATAGAGGAGCCGAGGGCTTTGGGTGTTGTGGATCTTAGCGATAAAGGAGCGACCATCCAAGTTTTCGGTCTGGTCAAGCCCATGGAACACTGGGGATACACCCGTGAATTGCGCAAGCGGCTGAAAGCGGAATTTGAGCGGGTTGGTATTGAGATCACTTACCCTCACCATGTGATTATCAAGAAACAGGGAGGGGGAGAGTCCGGAGATGCGCTTTAGTATCGGAGATGTGGTGCGTATGAAAAAACAGCACCCCTGTGGCAATGATCAATGGGAGATAATGCGGGTAGGGATGGATTTCCGCATCCGCTGTTTGAAGTGCGGCAGGATGGTGATGCTGCCCAGGCCCAAATTTGAAAAGAGTGTAAAGGAAGTTGTCAGGTCTATTTATGAGGCTGATACTGATAAAAAGACTGACAACCGGTAAAAAGACTGACAGCCTTAAAAGGGCTGAAACCGATAATAAAGGCTGACAACCGCTAAAAAATGCCTGTAACCGATCATAAACTACCCAGACAGCCGGCGGGAGACATTCCCGTCGGGCAAAAAAATGCCTATAACCGATCATAAATGTTGAAACCGGTAAAAAGGACCGAAAATAAAGGCTGCTCAGTGAAAAGCCTTGAGCTTCATAAAAAGATAAAAAGTGTAAAAACACGGTTAAAATATTGTTTTCAACTGCTGCTAATGTTATAATTTTTTATATCCTTAAGCCAAAACCGCAGCACATGTTTCATGTTTCATGGAACAATGTCTGATAGGTTTAGGCTCCTGGATGAGTACTTCAGATGGTAAGCTGTCTGAGTATCTGATTCCCTGCCCCTTTTGTGGGGCCGTTAGTCCGAAGGGAGGTGGAAGTATGCGATCCTATGAAACCCTCTTTATTTTGAAACCTGATCTTGAGGAAGAGGCCATCACAGCCGCTATTGAGAAGCTGACCACACTGATCCAGAATCACAAGGGTACAGTGGAGCAGGTAGACCGCTGGGGGAAAAAGCGGTTGGCCTATGAGATTCAAGATTACCGGGAGGGTTATTATACCCTGGTCCTGTTTCAGGGAGAACCGGAAACAGCTAAAGAGCTTGACCGGGTGATGCGCTTGAGTGATGAAGTGTTGCGTCATGTCATCGTCAGACGTGATGCTGCGTAAGAATAAGGGGAGGGGAAAACATTGTTTCTCAACCGGGTGATTTTAATTGGACGCAATACCCGGGAACCGGAACTGCGATTTACCAGCGGAGGTGCGGCTGTGGCCAATTTTACCCTTGCTGTGGACCGGCCCTATCTAAATGCCCAGGGTGAGCGTGAGACAGATTTTATCCGGATCGTTGCCTGGAGAAAGCTGGCTGAGACCTGTGCCAATTATATGGGGAAGGGCCGTCTGGTTGCAGTAGAGGGGCGCCTGCAGGTGCGGACTTACCAGACACCTGATGGGCAGAACCGCACAACTGCAGAGGTTGTTGCAGATACAGTGCGCTTTTTGGAGCGAGCCAGAGAAGGAACACCAGTTGGGCCATCTGAGAATGTTCCTGAAAAAGAAGAATTCCCGGAGCCCGGTTTCCCTGAAGACCCCTTTGGAGTTGATTTCAACCCAGAGGAACCGCCATTTTAAGATCGGCCAGGAGGTGTTATTTTGAAGCGCGAACGGGGTAGAAAAAGAAAAAAGGTCTGCAGCTTCTGTATGGAACAAGCTGAGCACATTGATTATAAAGATGTTTACAAACTCCGTAAATTTCTGAGCGAGCGGGGAAAGATCCTGCCGCGCAGGATATCCGGGAATTGTGCCCACCACCAGCGCATGCTGACCAAGGCCATCAAACGTGCCCGGAATATGGCCCTGCTGCCGTTTACGGCGGAGTAAAACAGGATAAATAATTGTCAATAAAGGGGAGCAGGAGCTCCCTTTTCTTATAGAATATTTAAACAGTTTTTATTTCGGCAGGAATCATATGATCAAGTGCCGAAAGTAGAGCAAAAATAAAGGCGGGGATCGTGGTGGAAGCTAAGTTTTTCCAAACTTATAAACGCAGGTTTTTTATCGGATTGGGAGTGCTGTTGGCCTTTACCTGTCTGGCACTGGCTTACTACAACAGGCTGCTGGGCATTGTCGGCTTGGTCACATCCCTAACTGGGTTTTATGCCTTTTATTATGTGGATAAACAGGAGAGATCAGCTCGGGAACGAGAATTAAGGGAAGAACTTCTTGCTGTGGAAAGAGAAATGCCACCTGAAGAACTACCCGCTGCTTCTGATCTGTCTTTGGTGTTTCTCCAAGTAGATGATTATGATGAGGTTTTCCATGGGCTGCCTGAGGACCAGCGGCCTTTGCTGGTGGCTGCAGTTGATAAACTGATGCGGGAATGGGCAGCTTCGGCCAAGGCCTATCTGCACAAAAATAGCAGGGACCGCTATTCAATGCTTATGCCTACTGATGAACTGGAATCCCAGGAAAGCAAAAACTTTCCTATCCTTGATGAAATACGCAAAATAGATTATGGGAACCGGGTCCCGGTAACTTTGAGCATCGGAGCAGCCAAAGGGGTGGATCCGCAGGAACCTGCCAAACAGGGTGAACTAGCCCAGCAGGCCTTAGAACTGGCACTGGAGAGGGGCGGGGACCAAGCAGTGGTCAAAAGCACCGAACACACCTGGTTTTACGGAGGGCATACCGAAGTGGTGGGCAAGCGCAGCCAGGTGCGTGTCCGGGTGACTGCTACAGAACTCGCCCGTCTGATTAATTTGGCAAAAAATGCAGTGATCATGGGGCACTGCCGCATGGATTTTGATGTACTGGGGGCGGCAGTAGGGTGTGCTGAGATCGTGCGTCATTACGGCAAAAAGGTGCGGATTGTAGCTGATAATCAGGGGAGTGCTGTTGATAAATTAATAAACAGGATCAATGAACACTATCCTGGGCTTGTTTGTGGGAAGGATGACCTGGATATAGAAGTATCCCCCCAGACCCTGCTTATACTGGTTGATGTGCACAGGCCGCAGATGGTGGTTGCCCCAGCCCTGTTAAACCGTGCCGGCTATATTGCGGTGATCGACCACCACAGACGGGGGGATGATTTTGTAGAGAGGAGCAATCTGATCTATATCCAACCAGGTGCCTCCTCAACCTGTGAACTGGTGGGAGAACTGGTCCATTATTTCCCTGAAGATCTCCACTTTTCACCCCTTACTGCTACAGCCCTTTTGACCGGTTTGATTGTGGATACCAAAAGGTTTACCTATTCCACCAGTTCCCGTACTTTCAGGATTGCCGCTGAGTTGCGGGAAGCTGGAGCTGACCCAGTGGTAATCAGGGAGCTTTTTACCGACAGCCTGGATGTGATGCTTTACAGGGCCAGGATACTCCAAAACACAGAGTTGGTCTATGGGAGGTTTGCAGTGGCGGGCTGTGATGAACCACATGCAGGAGCACACACAGCCGCCTCCCGGGCTGCGGACTCTATGCTGGAAATATCGGGGGCAGCAGCTTCTTTTGCCCTTTATCCCACTGCTGATGGCATAGGGATCAGTGCCCGCTCTGCAGGAAGTGTGAATGTTCACCGGATCATGGAAAAGATGGGGGGCGGGGGACACTTTACCGTTGCCGCAGCCCAGTTGAAAGATGTTAATATAGAAGGGGCCCGCTCCAGGCTCCTGGAGATTCTGAGAGAGGAGCAGGATGAAGACCAGTGAAAAGAACAAAGGTTGTATTGCGTGAAGATGTAAAAAAGTTGGGCAAGAAGGGGGACATAATTGAGGTAGCAGAAGGCTATGCCCGCAACTTCCTCATCCCCCGGGGCCTGGCGGTAGAAGCCTCAAAGGGTGTAATGAAAGAAGTATCCCTGGTTAAGGACAGCCAGGCAAAAAAGGAGGCCCGCCAGGAGCAGGAGGCCCGTGAACTGGCCTCCCGCCTACAAGGAGCAGAGGTTACTGTCAAAGCCCGGGCCGGAGAGGGAGGCAAGCTCTATGGTGCGGTGACCAGCCGTGATGTGGCTGCAGAACTGGAGCGCAGCTTCTCACAAAAGATCGACCGCCGCAAAATCGAAATTCCAGAACCGATCAAAACACCGGGGGTCTATCCGGTCCAAATCCGCCTTTACCCTGGTGTACAGGTTGAGATTACACTAAATGTTGTTGTAGAATAAAACACAGTTTGCACGAAAGAAGAAACGGATCACTATAACTCCAACAGCTCAGGAGAGGAGAATGCGGAAATGGCCGCAGATAAACAGAAGCAGGAGTCACAGGATCTTTTTGATAAACAGATAAAAAGAAGTGAGCTCAAAAGCCGTGTTACCGCCCTTTACCATGTACTTGGTGATATTTACGGTTCGGAAAGGCTGGTCCTGAGGGCTATTAAACTGGGTGTTGTGAAACAGATGCGTTCCAAACGGCTAGGGGAGCAGGTAATGGCCCTGCAGAAGCTGATCCACGGGGACCCAACACTGGAGAGGGCTCCGCTGATCAAAGAGATCCCCGACATATTGGACGAACTGGAAGACACCCTGGCTCAGATTGTGGCACGGCGACTTGTTGAGGAAGACCTGGAAAGGAAGATCACCGAAAAACTCCAGGAGCGGCAGGAAGAGTATTTAAACGATATGAGGGCCCAGCTGCTCAGGGAGAAAGGGTCCCCCGAGAATGCCAATACCCTAAAAAAACTGGCCTTTTTGGAAAAGAAGAAACAGATCACTTTGAATGCCTCAGTAAGTGAGGTGCTCCGCCCGCGCACATTAGATGAGATTATCGGGCAGGAAAAGCCATTAAAGGCCTTGATCGCCAAGCTGGCAGCCCCTCATCCCCAACATATACTGCTCTATGGCCCCCCTGGTGTTGGCAAAACATCAGCAGCCAGGATCGCTTTAGAGCATGTGAAAAAGATGCGTGGCAGTATATTTCAGCCTGATGCCCCCTTTGTTGAGGTTGACGGCACTACACTGCGCTGGGATCCCAGGGAGGTCACCAACCCCCTCTTGGGTTCGGTGCATGACCCCATCTACCAAGGCGCCAGAAGGGATTTAGCAGAAACCGGTATTCCCGAACCTAAATTGGGGCTGGTAACTGAAGCCCATGGTGGGATTCTGTTTATCGATGAGATCGGGGATGTGGACCCTATTCTGCAGAACAAACTGCTGAAGGTGATGGAGGACAAAAAGGTGTTTTTTGAATCCTCCTATTATGATCCCGGGGACCCTATGATACCTGAGTACATCAGAAGGCTTTTTGAAGAGGGGGCCCCTGCTGATTTTGTATTGATCGGAGCCACCACCCGGGACCCGGACCAGATCAACCCGGCTTTCAGGTCCAGGTGCGCGGAAATATTTTTTGACTGCCTGACACCGCTGGATATTCAAAAGGTGCTCAAGCAGGCGGCTAGTAAACTAGATGTAGTCTTGGAACCGGGTGTTGCCGAAGCCATCAGCGAATACACCATTGAAGCCCGCAAAGCCACCAATATACTGGTTGACGCCCATGCCATGGCCCGCTACAGGCAGAAGAACTCCAGGCGGAAAACCGTCAAAGTAACCATGGGTGACCTGCAGGAGGTGCTGCAGATATCCAGGCTGACCCCTTATGTGATCAGACATGCGGAAGCCCGCGGGGAAATTGGACGTGTTTTCGGCTTGGCTGTGTCAGGATTTGTGGGAACCATCATCGAGGTTGAGGCTGTGGCCTTTCCGGCTAGGGAAAAACAGCGGGGGACCGTGAGGTTCAACGATGCAGCAGGGAGCATGGCCAAGGACTCGGTGTTCAATGCGATTGCTGTTTACAGGGCTGTAACCGGGAAGAACGCAGCTGATTATGACATCCATGTCAATATAGTTGGCGGTGGCAGGGTGGATGGGCCCTCTGCTGGGGCAGCCATCTTCCTGGCCATCTACAGCGCTATTGAAGGTATTCCATTGCGCCAGAATGTAGCAGTTACCGGTGAAATCTCCATCCAGGGGCAGGTACGCGGTGTGGGCGGGATCACCGAAAAACTCTATGGCGCCCGGCAGGTGGGAGTTAAAAAAGTGTTGGTACCGGCAGATAACAGCCGCGAACTCCCAGAGGAGATGTGGGGTGTTCAGGTGGTCAGCGTCAACAAGATCACAGATGCCTTTCCCCACATCCTTATTGGAGATAAGCGAGAGGGAGAGGACTTTCCCCAAATCGTTATTGGAGAAAAACTGGAGGAGAACTGATGGAAATCATTGACCGCACCCCTCCCCACAATCTGGAAGCAGAACAGGCTGTTTTAGGCGCTCTGCTGCTTGTGCCTGACAGCTTTGGCGTGGTTTCTGAAATACTAAGGCCTGAGGACTTCTACGGGGAAGGCCACCGGGAGATCTACACCGCCCTCAAAGAGATGGCAGAACGGGGGCGTCCCATCGACCTGGTGACCCTTACAGAGGAACTCAAAAGCAGGGAGGTCCTTGACAAGGTAGGGGGTGCCGCCTATTTGGCATCCCTGGCCGGTGCGGTGCCTACTGCGGTAAATGCAGGCCATTATGCCAATATTGTGGCAGATAAAGGCCTGCTTCGTTCCTTGATCAATACCTGTACCCGATTGGTATCCCGGGCCTATGAAGAGGGAGTGGAAAGTGAAATCCTGCTGGATGATGCAGAGCGGATGATCATGGCGCTCAGCCAGCGGCGGATCAGCAAAAGCTACCGCTCTATCAGAGAACTGCTGGTAGAGACCCTGGAAAGGATCGAGCAGCTCTATCAGAAAAAGGGCAGCATCACCGGGTTGCCCACAGGTTTTGATGACCTGGATAAATACACCTCAGGGCTGCAGCCCAGTGATCTGGTACTGCTGGCTGCCCGACCCTCAATGGGAAAAACATCTCTGGCTCTCAATATCGCCCAAAATGTGGCTGTAAAATATCAGGTGCCTGTTGCTATCTTCTCTTTGGAGATGTCCGCAGACCAGGTTGTGCAGAGGATCCTCTGTGCTGAAGCCTTGGTGGATCAACAGAAGATGCGCACCGGCTATTTAGAGGAGAATGACTGGCCGCGCCTGATGAGGGCAGCTGCCAAACTCTCTGAGGCACCTCTGTTTATCGATGACACCCCAGCCATCTCCCTTTTGGAACTGCGCAGCAAGGCCCGCAGGCTCAAACTGGAGCATGGGATCGGGCTGTTGGTGATCGACTACCTGCAGCTGATGCAAACCGGCAGACGTTCGGAAAACCGGGTCCAGGAGATCTCAGAGATCTCCCGTTTTCTCAAATCCCTGGCCCGGGAACTGGACATCCCTGTCCTTGCCCTCTCCCAACTCAGCCGGGCTGTGGAGCAGCGGGGGGGTGACCGCAGGCCGATGCTATCAGACCTGCGGGAGAGCGGCAGCCTGGAGCAGGACTCCGATATGGTGATGTTTATCTACAGGGATGACTATTATAATGAGGATTCCGAATATAAGGGAGTGGCAGACCTGATCATCGCCAAACACCGCAACGGCCCAACAGGAACCATACAGCTGGCTTTCTTGAAAGAATTCACCAAATTCGTCAACCTGGAAAAACGGGAACCCCCGGCTTTTGGGCCAGAGCCAGATCAAGTGCTAGAGCCGGAGCCGGATCAGGAGGAAGTTTGATCTTCGGTCTCCGGTGGGATGAATGTCCACTGTTAAGATCTGTTATGAAGGTGACACCAAATAAGGCATGGTCCGTTACCACCTTCCTGCAAGCCTTTGGCAATGTTTTTTGCCCTGATATTTTATGAGTCATAGTCTGTTAACCGCTCTGGCTGTATCGGACTATCAGCAGTGCTGTTATAACTAGCCGGCAAGTAAAATGTGCGGTTTCAGCGGCTGGCAACTGGATTATCAGCAGTGCTGTTATAACCAGCTAGATTCCCCCAATTTTAGCTTATTCGTTATAATGTATAATGCAAGGAGTATGAGAGGCCGTCACCTGGTAACAGGTGCGCTGGGACGAATAATGTAATGCAAGGGATATTGGAGGGGCGCATATGAAAAAATACGACTGTATAATTGTAGGTGCTGGTCCTGCGGGGATCTTTTGCGCTTTGGAACTTGTCAGGCAGAAAAAGGGCCTGAACATATTGATACTGGATAAGGGGCGGGACTTGAAGAACAGGAAATGCCCCTCAAGGGAAAAGCACGCCCCCTGTTTCGGCTGTGACTCCTGTGCTGTTGTTTCCGGCTGGGGAGGAGCCGGTGCCTTCAGTGATGGCAAACTGGCCTACTCCACAGAGGTCGGCGGTATGCTGGGGTCCTACCTTGATCGAAATGAATTTGAAGAAGGGATTAAATACATTCACGATATTTACCTGGAGTTTGGCGCACCACGGAAAATATATGGTTTGGAGAATATTGATCAGATCGAATTATTACAAAAAAAGGCAGCGTTGGCAGGCATGCGGCTGGTAAACGCCCCGGTCAGGCATCTGGGCACAGGGCGCACCAAAGAAATACTCCAGAAGATGCAGGACTACCTGTTGCAGCAAGGGGTATCAGTTCAGACCAAAACCCCTGTCGAAAGGATCGAGGTCAAAGATGGAGTTGCGGTTGGTGTAAGGACCGCTGATGGAGAGCAGTTGGCAGCCAAATATGTGGTCTGTGCTCCCGGCCGCAATGGGGCTGAATGGCTGGTCAAAGAAGCAGAGCGCCTGGGGCTGGAAAGGGCTATTAACCCTGTGGACATCGGCCTCAGGATAGAGCTGTCAGCAGCGGTGATGGAACAGATCACCGACCTGACCTATGAAGGGAAATTCCTCTTTATATCACCCACATTTGAGGACCGGGTGCGCACCTTCTGTATGAACCCTTATGGGGAAGTGGTGATGGAGAATACCGATGGCTTGTTGACCGTCAATGGGCACACCCATGCCGACTATAAAACCGAAAACACCAACTTTGCCCTGCTGGTGAGCAAAACCTTTACAGAGCCCTTCAAACAGCCCATCACCTATGGGAAATATATCGCCAGCCTGGCTAATATGCTGGGCGGTGGAGTGATCGTGCAGCGGTTGGGTGATCTGATGAAGGGGCGCCGCTCCACAGCTGAGCGGATCGAAAAGGGAATGGTGGTTCCCACACTCAAAGAGGCAATACCCGGGGATCTCTCATTGGTGCTGCCTTACCGCTACTTATTGGCCATCGTCGAGATGCTCAAAGCCATGGATCAGGTTGCACCGGGGGTCTATTCCCCCCATACACTGCTCTATGGTATAGAGGTCAAATTTTACTCCTCTCGCCTCAAAGTTTCCCGTAAGCTGGAGACTCAACTGAAAAACCTGTTTGTGGCAGGGGATGGCGCCGGAATCACCCGCGGCCTCACCCAGGCCTCACTAAGCGGTGTCATAGCAGCCCGTTCAATCACCACCCCCTCTTCCTAACGCCGCCCCTCCCAACGGTGCCCCTCCCAACGGTGCCAGGCTTGCGTTTTTGCTTTATTCAAAAAAATTCGCACATCCAACCTCACACTTCCCATTTCTCAATTGCCAGGCTTGCGTTTTTGCTTTATTTAGAAGGTACGGCACCGATTAACACTGAAGTTATTATCCGGTACCCGGCTTACGACCAATAGGTACAGGTTCAAGACATAGGTAACACTATATCCTTTCCTGAACTGTATAAAACACATAAGATTGCAAGTCAATCTCTCCGACCAATCACCGCCGATCACTGGGACAGTCCCCCCGGGAGATTAGGATTATCACCATAAATCGTCCATTGCTTAGTTGGTAGAGCATCTGACTCTTAATCAGAAGGTTGGGGGATTCACTAGGGTGTAGCTGACAACATCATCTTACGAGTGATAGCACCATAATTGCGTTATGATGTGCATTTTTCCTCGCCAAAAAACATGAAAAATTGCATAATTAAACTGCTATATCGAACAAACTTTAGAAAAAGCTCGTGCACTATATATGCAAATTAGCTTTCATTATTGCATTATGTTTGCTATATCGCCTATTATATTGCATTATATTGCAATTTATTCATTATTATTGCATTTTTCAACTTCGGCCCAATATAGTGTATCGTCCATCAGCTCAGTTGGTAGAGCATCTGACTTTTAATCAGGGTGTCGCAGGTTTGATATCTCCGATTCCTAAATTTTACTCCAAATGCCTGCTGAGCACCATCCAA
Source organism: Syntrophomonadaceae bacterium (assembly GCA_012516535.1). Classification (GTDB taxonomy): domain Bacteria; phylum Bacillota; class DSM-12270; order Thermacetogeniales; family Thermacetogeniaceae; genus DTU068. The sequence goes on from JAAYWP010000151.1 coordinate 15,589, forward strand.
CATTGTTTTATTATTCAACAAGAAGAGTCGCTGACAAACTTTATGTGATCAGACCGATCAGGGGGACCGTCTCTTTTGTGGGAGTCACCCGTGTTCGTGATTTTCACCATAGATCTCCAGATTAAAAATGTTGACAGAAGAGCAATTCTGTTGTAACATAGCATCTGTAACATACATGGGCCATTAGCTCAGTTGGTAGAGCACCTGACTTTTAATCAGGGTGTCGCAGGTTCGATTCCTGCATGGCCCACCAGAATAAACCCCGTGAATAAAGGCTTCTCGGGGTTTTTCTTGTTTCTGATATAAGCGCAGAAAGAGGTTGGTATTCGGTGCCAGGCTTGCTTTATTGCTTTTATTTAAAGACCGATCACCCAACCTGTCCAGTGATCGGGCCCCGGTGCACTTTGTGGGGTATCTATCTGTTTGTGATCTATGCTATATTAGGCATTGATAGATGTTCATTTAATACAAAAATGAAAGTGGTCAAGCAATGGATAAAAAGAAAAGGAACATAGTCTTTGCTATCTTGGTAGCAATGTTTCTGGGTGCTGTTGAAGGAACAGTTGTTACCACTGCTGTGCCAACAATAGTTAAGGATTTAAGCGGAGTTGGTTTGATCAGCTGGATCTTTTCCGCCTATTTTTTAGCCTCTGCCATCACGACTCCTATCTACGGGAAGCTGGCTGACCTATACGGCAGAAAAAGAACACTTTCTGTTGGTATAGGGATTTTTTTGGTGGGCAGTGCCCTCTGCGGGTTATCACAAACCATGTACCAACTGATAGCTTTCCGTGTCCTGCAGGGTATGGGTGCAGGAGCTATTTTTACTGTTACCTATACCATTGTCGGCGACATTTTCACTCTGGCAGAGCGGGCGAAGGTGCAGGGTTGGTTAAGCGGTGTTTGGGGAATTGCCAGTGTGCTGGGACCCTTAGTAGGGGGATTTCTGATCGATTGGCTTTCCTGGCACTGGATCTTCTATATCAACATCCCCTTTGGCATACTCTCCATTATACTGTTCCAAAAGAATTATGATGAAACAATAGAGAAAAAGAGGGTTCAGATCGATTATGCCGGTACCCTCCTTTTGAGCCTGGCACTGCTTGCTCTTCTTACCGGTTTTCTCTTGGGAGGGCAGGGAAACGGCTGGGAAGGGGGCACCCTCAAGATTTCAATTGGCTTATTCGCGCTGGCCATTATTTTTTTGGCTGCTTTTTATTTTGTTGAGAAAAAGGCTGCTGAGCCAATTATTCCTTTTTCTATTCTGACTAAAACCAGCACAGTAATAAATGTAATCAGTTTTTTAGCATCTGCTGTACTGATTGGGGCCGATGTTTATCTGCCGGTTTATATACAGAGCGTTTTGGGGTTTAGTGCTACAATATCGGGACTCAGCATGTCTCCCATGTCTATTTCCTGGATGGTGGCCTCTGTAGTTTTGGCTAAAGCCATTCCCAAGTATGGCGAACAGGCAGTGATTGGGCTGTCCACGGCCATTCTGCTGTTGAGCTGTCTGCTGCTGTCTACTGTAGGTATCCAATCACCCTTGGTTCTGGTCATTATCTACAATTTTATTATGGGAGTTGGTTTTGGCGGAGCCTTCACCACTATAATCATAGCTATACAGGCGGCTGTGGGCTATGAGCAGAGAGGGGCTGCTACAGCACTGAATTCTCTTGTTCGTACACTGGGAAATACCATCGGGGTGAGCATTTTCGGGATGATCTTTAACCTTAATATAATCGGTTATTTTAATAATCTAGGGGTAAAAGGGATCGACCCCAACAATTTATATAATCAAGTGGGTGTTATCAGCGGTGTTACACTACACGCCATACAGTCTTCGCTGATATCGGCGATACATGTTGTTTTCACTACTATGATTGTAATTGCGTTACTCTGCCTGCTGCTCTCCTTCCTGCTGCCCAGCAACCTGAAAGAGAAAACAGAATAGACCGGTTTCCGGCCGGTCACCGGGACAGTGACTGATCGGTCCGCTCATCAGGACTGTCCCGCCGCTTGATTAGTTAGACAGGTTGCCGACCAAGGACCGATCACGGAGACTATTTCCCGGCGCGAAGTGTAGTGAGCGCTTGCTATCAATAAATGGAACGTATAAAATATTGATAGTATGGATGATATTGGTAGGAGTTTTGTGTATTGACAATATGCACTGTTCTATTTACGGCATAAATTATTAGGGGGGGCAAGAAGGTGTATTTTCCGCCAATGGGCGCGCGATTGCTCCTCGCCCAATCCCGCACGAAAACTGCCCCACTGCTAGCACCATGCCGCGGGGCAGTACAGTGGGGCAGAGTAGATCAGGTTTAGTGAAAGCGCAGCTAACCCCGGCGTAATGCCCTGGCGATCACTGCAACCGCTCCCGCGCTGCCCGACCCCGCGCGGCTAACCCTGTCGCAGTGCTCCCCGTGCCCCGGAACACCCCGCAGGGAAGAAGATTGAATGCGTCCCTGAATTAGCACTGAGCGTCCCCTCCGTGACACGGGACGCCCCGCAGGGCTGCCAGTGGGGGCAAGTCTGATGCATTGCTAAGTACCCCTGCGCTACGGGACGCCCCGCAAACTGGCAGGACATTAAGCGGCAATCGGCAAAATAATCAGGTAAATCAGCTAAACTTCGAATTTATAACCCACACCGTAGACAGTTTTAATCCTCCAGGTGCCCGAAGAGTTAAGCTTGTGCCGCAGCTTATTGATGTGCATATCTAAAGTCCGTGTTTTCCCAATATAGTTATATTTCCATACCTGCCGCAGGATTTGCTCACGGGAAAGGTTCATATTTTTGTTTTTGATCATGTATTCCAGCAGCTGAAATTCCTTAGGGGTAAGAGCAACCTTCTTTCCTTCACAGGTTACCTCATGTTTTTTCCTGTTTAACACAAGGTTGCCGGCAATCAGCACCTCACTGTCATCTTCAGCTTCTGATTTTTGTTTGCGCAGGTGAGCCCTCACCCTTGTAACACCTCCCGCGGGTTAAAGGGTTTTACAACATTGTCATCAGTTCCCAGGCCAAGTCCGGTTACCTTGTCTTCACAGGCATTCAGGGCGCGGCATAATGTCCTTCGACGAAGCACAACAGATCAGCTACTTTGTCTTCACAGGCATTCAGGGCGGTGAGCATGCTCACCGGTACCTCCCTTTCCTTCTGATGGCCTGCAGAACCTGTTAACCATCCATCCCCGGCAGCATAAGATCGAGGAGCAGGTCGGCTTTCTCTGCGGAATAGCTCAAAAGCTGTTCTCCCATCATAGGCAAAAACGACACGGCAGCTGTCCTGTCGGAGATAAATTGTACACCATCCATCTGTTCGGAATACCCGATAGCATTCGTTATTGAATACGCTGGTATAAAATTTTGAAAGATGTTTGAAAGATTTTAGACAAACCCTACCGAGCGGCCTGGCGAGCGGTTTTTATTGGATTGGTTACAATATTCAATCAACTAACTAATTCGCCAAAAATTGCTTATTTCCTGCAATAAATGTTATTAGAACATTTTGGTGGAAGCTAAATCAGCGCGATCAGGGGGACAGGTTGGGTGATCGGTCAATTTGGTCGTTGTTATAAATGGGTCGTTATATCCCTGATGCCCGGTCATGATTACGGTGAGCAGCACTACCAACGGTTCAATTTAAAAGGTTTTTTTAATTTTCTAAGTTTGGAGCAGCTGAAAAGGCCAAGCAGGTTCACCAAACAATGATTCACCAAACATAGAATGGATTTTTGAATTTTGCAAGTTTGGGCTTTGCTTGAAATGGCCAAGCAGGTTCACCAAATTTAGTAGAAGGCATAGAAGGGGTTTTTGGATTGCAGTGTTAGGGGAGAATCCGCCCCCCAGGCATAGCGGGTAGCGGATGATATAAGGGTTTTTGATTTATACAGTGTTGGGGGAAGCCCGCTCCATAGTAGGTAGCCCCATAGTAGGTAGCCCCATAGCAGGTAGCGGATAATATAAGGGTTTTTGGATTGTACAGTGTTGGGGAATGGAAAGAGAGCCTTCGCTAAAAATATGTTAAGATAGGATATAAGTGCTCGCACCAAACAGGGACAAGAAACCCTGTATTTGAGGAAGGTGGACCTGGGGGACCGGGTGCTTGTCGCCTGGGCAAACGAAGAAGCCCTGGATATTTGAGTAAGGTGAGCGGTTCTTGTGGAATAGGTTTCTCTGGTTGCGGAGCAGAAGCCCTAGTATTTCCCTAGTATTTGAGGAAGGTGAGCCAGACTTTGGGGTTGGGTATGGACGAACCTTGCCGAATTTCCCTAGTATTTGAGGAAGGTGAGCAGCAGTGATCGGGATAGAGAATCTGGGAATTGTCGAAACCCAAAAAATGCTGGCTATTTTGACGCGTTTTGTCACACGGGTGTTTCCCAGGGTAGAAAAAGAGTTGAAGCGCTGGCAGGAGTTAATCAAAACAGCCGGTGATGCTGAACTGCGTCACCAGGGATTGGCCAGTATCGAAAAGAAAAAGTTCCACTGCCTGGGGGGGAGTGTTTATACCCTGATGGAAGGCGCTCATGAAGAAACCCTTCCTTTTATTGTGGCCTTTCAAACCATCAGCGACTACCTGGACAACCTCTGCGATCGTGCCGGCTGTCTGGATGCCGCAGCCTTCCGCCAGCTTCATCTTGCTTTCACAGATGCGCTGGAGCCGGACAAGCCTTTGCATGACTATTACCAACTTTATCCCCACAAGGATGATGCCGGCTACCTGCAGGCTCTGGTGGAGGAATGCCGCCGCATTATAAAAAAACTCCCTTCCTATCATATTGTACAAGAGAATGCCCTGAACCTGGCCTTACTTTACTGCGACCTGCAGACCTATAAACATACTTACTATCACCTAAGGGAGAAGCAGTTACAGGAATGGTTTGCCCGCTACTCTCCTGATCATCCGGATCTGTACTGGTGGGAGTTTGCAGCAGCCACCGGCTCCACTCTGGGAATCTTCGCCTTGATAGCTGCCGCCGGGCGGCCGAACCTGGATTGCGCAGAGGCAGCAGAGCTTACGTCCGCCTATTTCCCCTGGATCTGCGGGCTGCACATACTGCTGGACTATTTTATCGACCAGGAGGAGGACATGCTGGAAGGGGACCTCAACTTTGTTTCCTATTATCCTGATCAGGAAACGTGCCTGCAGCGAATGACACTCTTCCAATACAATGCATTAAAGAGCGCTGCTGCGCTGCCGGATCCGCTGCTTCACATAGCTGTGGTTAAAGGGCTTCCCGCCTTTTACCTTTCCGACCCCAAGGTCGGGGAACAAGGCTTGGATGATGCTGCCCAGGAGCTGCTGGAGGTGGGAGGGGGAGAAAAAACCCTGCGCATGCACCGGGTCTGCCGCAGTCTGCGGAAAAGGGGAATAATTTGAGCCGTACCAAACGGTGCCGAACCCGCCGTACTAACCTGGCCGTAACTGATCTTACTGCTTTCACATGGGTGTTAGACCTTTGGATCTACGAAAAGAGGAATAATTTATTAGTTTCAATGGCATCTGTTGATTACCATATAGGTGATGTTGTCCAAAAATCTATGCACAGGGGTTAATGAAAGGGAGTACAGGCATTGCCGGGCTTTTTCCTGAAATGCCCGGGCTTTGCAGTAGGCACGGGAGATGGCTGCGTTTTGATAAGCGGCATTCCTCACATAGTCAATATCTGCAGTGGTGCAGCTGTGTTTTGCCAGTATTTCTTTGATGCGGTCTCTATAATGGGGATGCTCAAGCAGATAGATGACAGGAAGTGTCAAAATCCCCTGAGAAAGATCAGAACCTGCGGGTTTCCCCAAAGTTTTATCATCTGAAATAAAGTCCAGGATGTCATCCACAATCTGATAGGAAAGGCCTAAATAGCGGCCATAGTCCATCATGGCAGCCACCTTTTCCCGGGGGGCGCCGCTAACCAGTGCTCCGCTCCCACAACAGGCTGCAACCAGAGAAGCTGTTTTCTTGTAGATGCGGGACAGATAATCCTCTTCATTAACCCGGTAATCAAAAAGGCCGGCAGCTTCCTCAATGATCCCTTCACACATAGATTGAATTGATTCCGCAAATAAAGGCAGAGCGCAACTTGTGTTGTTTTTACTGAGGAGGGTAATCGCCCTGGCGAAAAGGTAATCTCCAGCCATCACTGCAGTATGGTTGCCGTATAGTTTGCTGATAGTTGGCAGGCCGCGCCTTGTTTCAGCCCGGTCGATAATATCATCGTGAATCAAAGAGGCGGTGTGCAGCAACTCTGCTGCTGCAGCCACATCGATCACCGGTTCCCAGCCTGTATCATCTCTCCATGCGGAAAGGAGCACCAGGAGAGGACGCAGGCGCTTGCCTCCTGCCTTAATAATGTGAGAAACCAGTTCGCCAATTTTGTTGGGAGCAACAGCTATTTCATACAGCCGCTGTTCAACCCTCTCCAGCAGAGGAGGAAGATTTATTTCTACTGTTTGATCCAAAACAGCTGAGTCCATATAAATGCCTTTCTACCGACCACCGGGTCCGATCGAGGGGACACCCCCACACGGTGCCAGGCTTGCGTTTTTGCTTTATTGAGCGGATGTACGCCGGGATTGATGAGGCTGCTGCCGGCCGATCACCGGCCTGATCACAGGGACATCACAGGGACAGGTTGACTGATCGGGGCCCCGGACGGGCCGATCACCAGCGATCAGGGAGTAACTCCATACTGTCCCTGGGCGCAATGTATCCCCAAGCGTATCGTTCCCGAAACCCGATCAGAGCGATCACCGGACAGGTTGGGTGATCGGGGCCTCGGACGGGCCGATCACCAGCGATCACCGGGAGAATCCCCAGCGCAATCAATGGGACAGGTTTGCCACCGATTAAAGGGTTAATCCCTCCGGATGGTCGGTCTAATTTTTTGATAATGGTGACATAAATAATTCCCCGGAAGAAAAATTTTATTGCTTTTGTCCCAATGATTATTGTCTCCTCGGCTGTAAAATTATATCCCTTTTGAGCAGAGGTTTTTAGAGAGTTGTCACTCGGTGCCAGGCTTGCGTTTTTGCTTTATTCAACAACAGATTACCTGAGCGGACGATCGGATTTTGTTGCCTATGTCTTGACCGAACAAACCTTTTTTCAGACTTCTGACTTCTGGCTTCCGACCTCTATTTCAGCCAGGCTTGCGTTTTTGCTTTATTGAGCGGATGTACGCCGGGATTGATGAGGCTGCTGCCGAGCGCTCTCCGCGTGAACAAGGGGACAGTCCCCGCAGTT
>JAAYWP010000026.1 GCA_012516535.1 Syntrophomonadaceae bacterium
AAAGCAGAGATTTTAGCATGCTTCAAGGGGAGTTCTTTTACCCTTTTAAAATACTCAAGATCTTTAGGGTTTGACCCCGGCCAACCCCCTTCGATATAATGAACGCCCAGTTCATCAATTTTTGAGGTGATCTTTAATTTGTCCTCAACAGTCAGGCTGATGCCTTCAGCCTGTGTCCCATCTCTCAGGGTTGTGTCATAGATGTAAATTAAATCCCCAACATCCTTCATCCTTTCTGAATATATTCTGCAACCAGATCACCCATCCGGGCAGTAGTAACCTCTTTTCCTCCGGAATGCATGAGATCTGGTGTTCGGTAACCGTCTTTTAGAACAGCTCGAACTGCATCCTCTACAGTACGGGCCTCCTGATGCATATCAAAAGATATATCCAGCATCAGTGCCGCTGAAAGGATAGTGGCCAAGGGGTTTGCCTTCTGCTGTCCGGCAATATCAGGGGCGGAACCATGTGCCGGTTCATAGAGGGCAACCTTGCCACCGATGCTGGCAGAAGCCAGCATGCCGATGGATCCAGTTAAAACACTGGCTTCATCGGTTAAAATGTCTCCAAAGGTGTTCTCTGTTACAATCACATCAAACTGATTTGGTTTGCGCACCAACTGCATGGAGCAGTTGTCTACATATAAGTGCTCCAGTTCCACATCCGGGTATTCACGCCCTAGTTCGGTCATAACCTCCCTCCAGAGGCGGCTGCTGGCCAGAACATTGGCCTTATCTACAGAGGTTAACTTTTTTCTCCTCTTTCTAGCCAGCTCAAAGGCAAGACGCCCGATGCGGATAATTTCTCCGGTCCGGTAAACCAGAGTGTCTATAGCCTGCTCCTCACCATCAACTATCTCCCTTTTCTTAGTTCCGAAGTAAAGCCCCCCGGTCAGTTCCCTCACCACTACCAGATCCATGCCCTGGACTACCTCTGGCTTCAAGGGTGAGGCAGCTATCAGGTCAGGAAAGAGAACCGCCGGCCTGATGTTGGCATAAAGCCCCAGCTTTTTTCGCAGAGGGAGCAAAGCGCCCATTTCGGGACGCAGGTGAACAGGAAGCTGTTCCCATTTGGGGCCACCGATAGCCCCTAGTATAATTGCATCGCTTTCCTGACAGAGCTTTAAGGTGCTTTCAGGCAGGGGGTGGCCGCATTCATCATAAGCTGCCCCGCCGATAAGGGCTTCTTGAAACTGGAAGCTTCTATTAAAACGCTTACCTACAGCTTCAAGGGCTTTGACAGCTTCAGGTACGATCTCTTGTCCGATTCCATCTCCAGGTAATAGCAAAATTTTAGGCACGATCCTTCATCCTCTCTCGAACATAATTGATCAGCCCGCCCTGTTCAATGATCCCCTGCATAAATGGGGGAAAGGGTGTGGCATGATACTCCCCGCCGCTGGTTAAGTTTTTGATCAGTCCTTTAGCTAGGTCCACCTCTACTTGATCGCCCTCCTTGAGAGCTTCCGCTGCTTCCGGGCTCTCCAAAATAGGAAGGCCGATATTGACCGCGTTGCGGTAAAAGATGCGGGCAAAGGTGGGAGCGATGACACAGGATACGCCCGCAGCCTTGATAGCTATCGGCGCATGCTCCCGGGAGGAGCCACAGCCGAAGTTTTTCCCTGCCACAATCACAGCCCCAGGCTCTACCCTCCCGGCAAAGCTGGGATCCGCATCCTCCATACAGTGGGCTGCCAGCTCAGCCGGGTCATAGGTGTTCATATAGCGGGCAGGTATGATCTGGTCCGTATCGATATCATCACCAAATTTATAAACCCTTCCTTTAATCTGCACCACCCATCACCTCCTCCGGATGGGTGATCATCCCGGTAATTGCTGAGGCTGCGGCCACTGCGGGACCACACAGATAAACCTCGCTCTCCGGGTGTCCCATGCGTCCCACAAAGTTGCGGTTTGTGGTGGAAAGAGCCCTTTCCCCTTTGGCCAGGATGCCCATATGCCCACCAAGGCAGGGGCCACAGGTGGGTGTGCTGACCACCGCGCCCGCTTCCACAAAGGCCTCCAACAGCCCTTCCCGCAGTGCCTGCAGGTAAATCTCCTGTGTTCCCGGTATAATAATTACCCGTAGCCTAGGGTTCACTTTTCTTCCTTTTATTATCTGGGCTGCAATACGAAGATCCTCGATCCGGCCATTGGTGCAGGAACCGATGACCACCTGATCCAGCTCTATTCCCTGTGCCTCACTCACTGGCCGGGAGTTTTCCGGCAGGTGGGGGAAAGCTACCTGGGGTTCGATCCGGCTGACATCATACTCCTTGACCTCTGCATAAGCGGCATCGGGATCACTGTAATAAAACCGGTAAGGCCTTTTTGCCCTCTTTTCCACATAGGCTTTTGTCTTCTCATCAGGAGCTATGATCCCATTTTTCGCTCCCGCTTCAATGGCCATGTTACACATGGTCAGCCTGCCCTCTATTGAGAGATCTTGAATAGCCTCCCCTGTAAACTCCATGGCTCTGTAAAGGGCGCCATCAACTCCGATATCTCCTATGGTATAGAGGATCAGGTCCTTCCCCCCTACCCAAGGGCGCATTTTACCATGATAGATAAATTTCATGCTCTCCGGCACCTTGAACCAGCACTCTCCCGTAGCCATGCCTGCAGCCAGGTCTGTGCTGCCTACACCGGTGGCAAAGGCACCCAGAGCGCCGTAGGTGCAGGTGTGAGAATCAGCTCCGATGATCATATCCCCTGGGAGCACCAACCCCTGTTCTGGCAGCAGACAGTGCTCGATCCCCATTTTCCCCACTTCAAAGTAATTGGTGATAGAGTAGCTTCTAGCAAACTCCCTGACACATAATGCCAGTTCCGCAGATTTAATGTCTTTATTGGGTGTGAAGTGATCGGGAACCAGAACCACCCTGTCAGGATCAAACACATGATCCAAACCCAGTTTGGAAAACTCCTTGATCGCCACAGGTGCTGTCACATCATTGGCCAGAGTTAGATCCAGCCGGCAGTTGATCAGTTCCCCGGGAGAAACCCGGTCCTTCCCGGCATGTGCAGCCATGATCTTTTCAGTAATGGTCATACTCATAATGCATCTTCTCCCACTTCTTGGATTACTATATTGACCGCATTCAAATAGGCTTTGACACTCGCCTCTACCACATCTGTGCTGACACCGCGACCGATAAAGTATCTATCCTGATACCTCACCCGCACTGTAACCTCACCGAGGGCATCTTTCCCCCCGGTGATGGCACTCAGATTGTAATCATCTAAAGCGATATGATGCGCTCCCAGTATCTTATCAATGGCATGGAAAGCAGCGTCCACCGGGCCATCACCACATGCAGCCTCCTCAAAGGTCTGCCCATTCCTTTTGAGGCCCACTGTTGCTGTAGGAATAATATTTGTTCCACTGTAAAACTGCAGATAGGCTAATTGATAAAGATCCCCTGAGATGCGGATCTCATTTTTCACCAGGGCCTCTATATCCAGGTCAGTGACCTCCTTTTTCCGGTCCGCAAGCTCTTTAAAGCGGGCAAATGCTTTATCCAGCTCTTCTTCTTTGAGATTATAACCCAACTCAGCCAACCGCTCCCTGAGGGCGTGGCGGCCGGAGTGTTTGCCTAGAACGATATTGTCCCTGGAGGCACCGATCAGCTCCGGATTCATGATCTCATAGGTAGTGCGTTCCTTTAATACGCCATCCTGATGGATCCCGGATTCATGCAGAAAGGCGTTTTTACCTACTACTGCCTTATTGGGCTGCACCTGAACTCCCGCCAGTGAACTGACCATTCTGCTGGTCCGGTAGATCTCCTGATATCTGATCCCGGTCTTGCGGTTAAAAAAATTCTGTTTGGTGTAGAGAGCCATGACGATCTCCTCTAGAGCTGCGTTGCCGGCCCTCTCCCCCAAACCGTTGACAGCCACCTCCACCTGGTTGGCTCCCGCCTGGACAGCTGCCAGTGAATTGGATACAGCCAGGCCCAGATCGTTGTGGCAGTGGACACTTAACACAACCTGGTCTATCTTTTTGACTCGCTGACGGATCGCTCTGATAAATTCACCGAACTCTGCAGGCACAGCATAGCCCACAGTATCAGGTATATTGATCACTGTAGCTCCTGCCTCAATCGCTGCCTCCAGTACATCACACAGGAAGTTGAGATCGCTGCGGGAGGCATCCTCAGCGGAGAACTCCACATCATCTGTGTATTGTTTGGCGTATTTTACTGCCTCTACCGCCAACTTTAATACCTCTTCCCTGCTCTTCTTCAGTTTATATTTAAGATGAATATCCGATGTGGCGATAAAGGTATGGATCCTCTTCCGTTCTGCCGGTTTCAAGGCTTCAGCTGCCCGGTCTATATCATTTTTATTGGCGCGGGCGAGTGCACAGATCACCGGCCCCTTTACCTCCCGGGCAATAGTCTGCACAGCATCAAAATCTCCAGGGGAGGCGACAGGAAACCCTGCTTCGATCACATCTACATTAAGTCTGGCCAGCTGCCTGGCGATCCCCAGTTTTTCCTCAGTATTTAAACTCACTCCGGGAGTCTGTTCACCATCCCGGAGTGTGGTATCAAAGATGTAAACTCTCTCTTCCATGCCATCACCTCTTTTTATTCGGCTGCGTTCACTCCATCTGCAGCTTTTTTTCTATTCTTCCTCATATTTCGGTCCCCGCACCATGGCAATTTTGCCGGTACGCACAAGTTCCAATATGCCAAAGGGTCTCAGTGATTTTTCAATGGCCTTAATTTTTCCTTCATCACCTGTACACTCGATGATCAGTGAATTGTGTCCGATATCCACAATACGTGCCCTGAATATATCAACGATCTGCATAATTTCGCCCCTGACCTTCGGCTCAGCTTTGACCTTGATCAATACCAA
>JAAYWP010000152.1 GCA_012516535.1 Syntrophomonadaceae bacterium
GACCCACTCCAGATTGGTGTGGCAACAATGTTAACTATGGCTTTACTATAACTTGGCTGTGAATAAGCGGGGGGTGGATCGGCAGGATCACATAGACTCTAAATCTATGCAGCCGGGTTGGACTCCCGGACTCCCCGCCAATTAATTATATTATTTAACTCATTTTGGATTGAGATAATCCATTATTAGGAAACTAAAAGTAAGATGTTTTTAATCAAGATTTATCCTCTATCAATATGATAGAGGATTTTTTATTTGATACCGGGTGAGAGAAGACAAAAAGTAACTTACTAATGAAATATGATAAGGCAATTATGATTTAGTTTACGGGGTAAGGGATTTAATATCTCTGTATCTTTTTGTTGGTTTGTTTGCTTTTACCCCTGTTTACTAGTGCAAATTAAGGATTGGCATATGGATTGCATATTTTTCAAAAACAAAGCTCAAACGCATAGTAAATAGGGGGTAACAACAATGACTAGTCAAGAGCAAATAGGATCAACAGATATGAAAAAATCGTTAAGTTTATGGCACTACTTTACGATGGGTTTTGGAGCTATAATCGGGACCGGATGGTTAATTTTGGTTGGAGATTGGTTGGAGATTGGCGGAGGTCCCATTGCTGCTTTATTGGCTTTTGCAGTCGGAGCACTTATTCTTTTTCCCGTAGGCGCTGTTTTTGGTGAGTTGTCAGCAGCAATCCCTGTTTCGGGTGGAACTGTAGAATTCATAGATAAGGCTTTTGGGTTTCGTATATCTTATATAGCTAGTTGGTTTTTGTTGTTGGGGAACGCAATTCTCTGCCCATGGGAGAGTATTGCAATTGCTTCATTGATGGGCGAGCTTTTTCCTTTTTTAAAAACCATTCCTCTTTATTCCATCATGGGAGCAACCATCTATTTGCCGACATTGCTTATTGCCTTAGCAATAGCTGGTTATATAGTTTACATGAATTATCGTGGTATTGAACAGGCAGCAGGCGTGCAAAGTGCTCTGACGAAAATTATACTCTTAGGGGCGGTTGTAATATTTGTTGTTGCCATTATTAAGGGCAGTCCGTCAAATATGATGCCGGTTTTTCAAGACACTGGTTCAAGTTCTACATTTTTAATTGGATTTCTGCAGGTTCTGGTAATGACACCATTTTTCTACTCGGGATTTGAGACAATCCCACAGCAGGCTGAGGAAGCTGAAGAAGGAATAAACTATAAGAAGTTTGGAGCTATTATTGGGATGGCTCTCCTCACTTCAGGGCTGTTCTATATTGTTGTTATTATATCATATGGATCATTAATGCCATGGCTTGACTTTATTAAAATACCTTTCCCTGGGTTTAATGCTTTAGATATGCTAGGTCTAGGTTTTGTAGGAAAGTTTATGCTGTTTGCTGCATTGTGTGGGATTATCACTACTCTCAACTCATTTTTCATTTCTGCTACTCGGATCATGATTGCGATGTCGAGAAAAGATCAGTTGCCATCAGTTTTTGCTAAGCTACATCCAACTTATAGAACTCCATTATACCCAACGATTTTGATAGGTGCCTTGACACTAATAGGACCCTTTTTAGGGGAAAAACTCTTAGTTCCATTAACAAATGTTGTTTCTCTTGCTTTAATAGCTGCTTGTTTCTTGGTATCATGTGCCGCGATGAAATTGCGCTTTTCCGAGCCTGATCTAAAAAGGCCTTACAAAACCCCTGGCGGTCTTGTTGGTATTGGCTTAGCCATCTTGGCTAGCGCTGCTGTTCTTCTGCTTATTATTGTACCTACTAGCCCTGCAGCTCTCGATTGGCCATTAGAATGGCTTATTGTACTGGTCTGGATGGTTTTAGGTTGTTTCTTAATGCTTACTCAGGGAAAAAAGCAAAGAAGTATTTCTCTGGATTTTCATGAATACAAACTCTAGTGCAATATCAATATCGTCAGGAGAACACTGTTGGTTATAAATTAATATTGATAAGGACTACCATAATTCACATTTAAAAAAGGGCGGGTTAATTATTACATGAATCAATTAACTCGCCCTTTTTTGATATTTATTTAATCATATTTATTAAAATCATAATTATTAATCATATTCTTGACAATGGAACTTTCGCATTAACCGATAGGCTTTGCTTTGGCTGATGTTTAGGGCTTTTGCAACTTTATAGGAACTTTTAAGTTTGCTATATGCCGTTTTAACCAGTTGTTTTTCAACCTGTTCTAGAGCGTAATCGAGGGGTATGAGTTTTTTCACTGATATTGTATCTTCATCATCAACTTTTTGTGCAATGTCATTTACGAGGTGAGGAAGGTGTCGGGGCTGAATTTTATCTTCAGGGGTGGTTATAATCAATCGCTCAATAACATGAGCCAACTCACGGACATTACCTGGCCATGAGTAGGCTAACAACAAATTTTGAGCGTCTTTTGAGAAATATTTATTGGTGCCATATTTTTTATTATAAATCTTTAAAAAGTGTTCTGTCAGGAGGATGATTTCTTCTGGACGCTCACGAAGAGGGGGTATAACGAGTTCAATGGTATTTAGCCTGTAATATAGATCTTGTCTAAAAGAACCATTTTTAACGTATGTTTTAATGTCTCGATTAGTAGCTGTAATTATTCTAATATCAACTTTTTTGGGGGTTTTACCACCTATATTATAAAACTGTCGTTCTTCTATAACTTGGAGCAATTTGGCCTGCATTTGAGGGCTTATTTCCGCAATTTCATCCAAGAAGAGAGTACCTCCGTCTGCTAGCTCTATAAGTCCCATTTTTCCAGACTTGCTGGCCCCTGTAAAAGCTCCAGGGGAATAACCGAATAATTCTGACTCAAAAAGTTGATCAGGGATAGCAGCACAGTTTAAAGTGATAAACGGTCCATCAGCCCTTGGGCTCAGTTTATGAATCAACTTAGCAAGAAGTGTTTTTCCTACACCTGTTTCCCCAAGAATTAAAACTGTCGAATCTGTGATCGCCACCCTCTGAGCTGTTTCAACAAGCTCTTCCATTTTCTTGCTGCCAATTACGAATCCGCTTAAATCAAGTTCTCTTTTATGGTACTCCTTCAACTGTGACTTATATTTTTTTGCTTTAATTTTTTCCTCGCTGAGAAGCTGTCTGAGTAGTTCCATTTCAGTAATGTCCCGGGCGTTTTCTACAACCATTACGATTTCATTGTTCTCGTCAAAAACAGGGTTAGCAGTTACTAAGAGTGTTTTTCCAAAGGATGTGGTTTGCAACATAGTAATTCTCTTTTTTTCTTTCATAACGATAGGAAAAATAGTTGGTTCCCAGAGTCCTTGTTTATCAAAGTGATATACTGTTTTTCCGATTAACTCCTCAGCTTCGATTCCATAATGTTTTACTGCTGCTTCATTTACAAAAAGAATATAGCCGTTTTTGTCGACAACAAAAATCTCATCAAAGGACATGTTAAGGATTTGTTCCATTGTTTCATAATCAAGCTTGCGCTGCTTGGATTCATGTCTTTCATTGTGCGGTATAGAGGGTAAACAATTTGATGGGTAAATGAGATAAATGTGGTTATTGTTTTCTTTGTTTGTTGTTTGATAAAGGTCATGTTTGATCATATGAAAGTTATGTTTTGTGCTGGAAATATTGTTGCATACTGTTTCAATATCAGAGGGCATCTGTTTAAAGAGGTTCTTTACATACTCATTGCAGGCAATAATCTCACCATCATTGGAAGCAATAACTACACCCAAATTTGAAAGCACACTTAAACCCCCTTCAAAATACCGCTGGTCGTTAGGTGGTGTGTAGGTGGTTTGTAGATTGGTAAAACTATGTGGAGTTGCTTGCTGGCTCAATAGTAATTATTAGATTTGTATTATGTACTCTTTGCTTATTTTTCTAAATTGGTTTCGATGTTTGAGAAGACGATTGTTTCAATGGAATGGAGATGATGGATGAGATTAGCGGCTGATTTTATTTGCTAATGTTCTCTATTGTTCGACATCTCTCGCTAATATTCCTTTCATGTTAACAAATTATTCATCCACTGTTGCGCGGAGATGACCTCGTTTACCAATAGAAAAAGCCGAGGAACTATTTGATGGAATAAAGTTAATGTGGATGTTGGCAGTTTGCAGATCTATGAAGTATTCTTGAAATGTTTTTTCGTCATTAGTTCCTCGACTTTAGAACATTATATGTAAAATCTTATAACGTGACTTGTGATCGTTTTATAAAACCCTATTGCTGAGATGTTTAAATATTAAAAGAGGTTTTATTGAGCAAGCTTGATACACAGATCCCTGGCTGCGATAGCATCATCACCGTAACCATCTGCTCCTATTTCTTCTGCGAACTCACGGGATACAGGTGCACCACCAATGATTACTTTAACCCTTTCGCGCAAACCCTTTTCTGTAATGGTATCGATAGTTTCTTTCATTGCAGGCATTGTGGTGGTCAGGAGAGCAGACATACCAACGATTTTGGGGTTGTATTTATTAATAGCGTCAATAAACTGTTCCGGTGAAATGTCAACACCGAGGTCGATTACCTCAAACCCTGCACTGCGAAGGATCATGCAAACTAAGTTTTTTCCAATATCATGTAAGTCGCCTTTGACTGTTCCTATAACAATAACACCGGCAGATTTTATATCCTCGCCTTTGACTGCTGGTCTTACTACGTCTACACCAGCATTCATAGCACTGGCAGACATCATTACTTCTGGTACAAACATCTCTCCTTCTTTAAATTTTGTTCCTACAATATTCATTCCGGCGATCAAACCATCGTTAATGATTGACAATGGATCTTCACTAGTTGCTAACAGGGATTCAGCTATAATCTTAACCTTCTCGACATTTCCCTCGAAAACTGCTTTTTGAAGCTCATCAAATTTGCCCATTATTATAAAACCTCCCTTTGAAGTTGAGCTGCTTTTTTTCATTGATTCTGCAATTTTCATGCCAGCAATTGTAAGTTTGTCAAGCAATGATAACTGGTTATTTAAGCTAAAATTATTTAAGTTCTGCAAGAATAGAAAAATTGTTAAAGCATTTTTGAAATAAATAAGTCAAGAATAAATAATTCATTAACTCTAAAACAAGCGGTATTATTGGTTTTTTTATTGGCATTGTATTTGCAAATTAATGTAATAAAGCATTTAACACTATGTGAATATCAAGTGATCTGAATAGTTGAATGCTTTCCACTCAAATATTCCCGCTAATTATAGTTACAACAATGCACTACAAACTGCATTCAAAACTTTTAGAAGAATCCGCAGCTTAGTTGATGCTCTTCTCAAAGAATGTAACAAGCCCATAAATCGTACAAAAGTTATTCTGAAGTGTTTGAAGGATGTAATTTGTAATATTAACTTATTTCAGTCATTAGTGAATCGTGTTTTTTGAGTGAATCTGTATGGCAAATATCCAAATGTAGATGTATGACGCCCAATATCCTTGAAAATTTTGATTGGCACTATACTTGCAAATGTTGTTGTGAAACGATAAAAACTTTTGTTTTGACTGATTAATGTTAATTGATATGAGTTATTGCAAGAAAGGAGGCAATTAGAAGAAACAAATATTCATTAGAATTTCTCCTTTGATAACAAAGGAGAGCCCCCCAACCAACTGTAAACATCAGACAAGATTATTAAAGGAGGGAAGCCATGTGTCAAAGTTCTTCACAAGAATGGGAGACGGATCAGCTGTTTTCTTAAGCGAAGCAGAGATTCGTCGAGATCTCGAAGAGGGCATGTTGGATGCTGCTGACAGGGGCAAAATACCTGAACTAACTGATGACGAAATGGAGAGGCTATATCAAATCATTACGGATCCTCAAAAAACCGTGAGCATTGAGCGCGGGAATGAGGTCGTGATGACATTTGATGCCGGAACTCTGAAACTTCCGGTTCGCGCTGGTCTTCCAGTAGACAGGATGACAACGGTGCTTACCCATGAACGAGTTTTATGTTCAGACACTATGGAAATTGGTAACGCAGATTACAGTTACAAACAACTTAAAAATATTGTACATGAAGAAGCCGCATCAATGGAATTTACTCAGCTAAATTGTATTATACCGGTCTTTTATGGAGCGATGCCTAACATGGGTTTGTATACCAAGCCTGATGGTCCTGTCGATAACTGGTCCGAACTGCTTCCTATGGCCAAAATCGGTGAGGCTAGAGCAGCCCAGGAAGAGGCTATAGAGATGGCAGTTAAGGATATGGTCTATATAGCCAGCATCCTATATGAAGCTGGTGCAGATGGAATTAACTTTGATACTGTGGGGGCATCAGGTGACGGAGACTTCCTTGCTACTCTGAAAGCAATTGAAATATTAAAGAGCAAGTATCCCGATATGGCTATAGAGGTAGGAATGGCAGGAGAGTTTGTGCTCGGGATGCATGGACAATTGGAATACGATGGTACAAGGCTTGCTGGCCTCTACCCCCACGAACAGGTAAAAGTGGTTGAAAAAGCAGGTGGGACTATATTTGGGGCTGTTATCAATACTAACAGCAGTAAATCCCTTCCCTGGAACCTTGCTAGAGCTGTTACCTTTTCTAAAGCCTGTTCAGAGGCATCGAATATACCTGTTCATGTTAATGCTGGAATGGGTGTAGGAGGTATTCCATTAACCAACACCTCACCGACTGATGCTACATCTCGGGTATCCAAGTCATTAATAGAAATAGGAAAGGCTGATGGATTATAGATTGGACATGGTGACGCCTATGGAATGGCTGTCATCCATGAAGTGGCTTCGGGCATGGGCGGAATTCGTACTGCCGGAGATCTGGTAGCACGTGTCCAAATGTCTAAAGCCATGAAAATTAAGGAAGCAAAGAAATATGTGGCGGAAAAGTTAGGAGTCTCTGTAATTGACCTATCTGATTCCTACCTGATGAAAGAACTTAGAGAAGAGCTGGATATTGGTCATGTGCAGGTGCGGGATAGAGCTTCTTACGGAATTGAAGCTAAATTCAATATTTCTAAAGTGTTAGACATCAAAATCAACTCAGTCGAAAACTTCAAGCGTAAAGTGAAAATGATTTAAAAAGGAGGGGATGATGTTGATCATTGAAGATGCCATTAAAGAAGCACAAGAAGCTATCGTCAAGTGTGATGAAAACAAAGCAGTAGCTATAGCAAAGCAGGCGATTGATGCTGGGCTAGATCTCGTTAAACTGCTAAATGACGGATTCAGTGCAGGCATCAGAATAGTTGGTGATAAGTTTGGGCGGGGAGAGATTTTTCTCCCGGAACTTATCCTTTCCGCAGAGGTAATGAAAAAGGTCACTGAGATTTTAGAAACAGCTATTGTTAGTGATTCTGCTAAGGAAAAGAAAGCAGTAATTCTTATTGCTACAGTTGAGGGTGACGTTCATGACATTGGCAAGGGGATCGTTGTATCTCTATTAAAGACCCAGGGTTTTGAAGTAGTCGATATAGGGCGTGATGTTCCAGTAGACAAGATCATCGAAAAAGCTATTGAGGTTAATGCAGATATAATTGGAACCAGTGCCCTCCTGACAACTACTTTGGTTGAGCAGCAAAAACTTGAAGAAGAATTACGGGCTCGAGGACTGAGGGATAGGTTTAAGACCATTGTTGGTGGGGCGCCCTGTACAGAGCGATGGGCGAAAAAGATAGGTGCAGATGCCTATGGAGAGGACGCCTCAGATGCAGTTGTCAAATGTCTAAAACTACTTGAAAAATAAGGGGGGAGATCATTGATAAGGTGTTTACAGGCAGGGTTTAACCGGATCGATGGTTTTGGCCTCAGGATGTTTACTGAAGACGAACTTTATGCGATCCACTGCGCTACTTTAGAGGTTATGCGAGATACCGGGCTGTTTGTCGGCAGTAAAGAGGCTCGGGAAATATTAGCTGGTGCCGGTGCAGTGGTGGATGAAGAGAATCAGATAGTCAAGTTTCCACCCTATTTAGTGGAGGATGCTATTAGGTCAGCCCCAAGAACAATTCTTTTAGCTGGCAGAAATCCGAAACATGATTTTATAGCAGACAGTAAACGTGTGGCTTTTTTAAACTTTGGTGAGGGATTGCGTGTTATTGATCCTTATACTAAGGAATATCGTCCAACTACCAAGGATGATGTGGCGAAAACTGCACTGATGTGTGATGCAATGGATCAGATTATAGTGCATAACCGTGCAGTGGGTGCTGATGAGAAGCCCGGTCCTGTACAGCCGCTGCACAATGCTGAAGCAATTTTTGCAAATACATCTAAACATTGTTTTATCGGAGCAATGAACGTCCAAAATTTCCGCAAAATTATAGAAATGGCTTCAGCAATTGTTGGGGGTAGAGATAAGCTTCGGGAGAGACCGATTTATAGTACTATTGTTTGCCCTACCAGTCCGCTAAAACTTGTGCCAGAATGCTGTGACATCATCATTGAAGGCGCACGACAAGGAATAACAGTATGTATCCTATCAATGGCGATGGCTGGTGCTACATCACCTGTAACACTGGCGGGTACCCTTGTTACACATAATGCCGAAGTTCTTGGCGGAATTGTTTTGAGCCAAGCGACCAAGAAAGGTGCGCCGGTTATTTACGGCAGTTCTACTACCATAATGGATTTGAAAACAGCTACAGCACCTGTAGGCTCTCCAGAATTAGCAATGATTAATGCAGCTGTTGCTGGACTGGCACAGTATTATTTACTTCCCAGTTGGGTTGCAGGTGGATAGGCTGACAGCAAACTTCCTGACGCTCAGGCAGCTCATGAAAAAACCATTACTGCCCTGTTGACTGCGCTAGGTGGCGCAAACATGATTTACGGGCCGGGTATGCTTGAGCTGGGTGTTACCTTCGATTATGCCCAACTGGTTATTGATAATGAGATTGCCCGCATGGTTAACAAAGTAATTGAGGGTATACCGGTTAACGATGAAACCTTGGCTGTAGACCTGATCAAGGAGGTAGGGTCCTCCGGTCAGTTTGTAACCAAGGAACATACCTACAAGCATTTTAAAGAACAGTCACAAAGTAAATTGATTGATCGCCGCATGAGGGAAGCTTGGCTTGAAAAGGGAGGCACTGACCTCACAACCAGAGCTTACGAAGAGGCAATCCATATCCTGGAGACTCACAAACCCGATCCCCTTCCGGATGGTGCTCAGGAAAAAATCAGAAAAATTGTCGAAGAAGCTGAGATTGAATATGGTCTTAAGAAATAGTTGGTAATGTACGGGGGTACTGTTATAAAGTACCCCCCAGATAAAAATAAAAATCTAGGAGGTGCCCTAATGGAAAAGGCTGATATTCTTAAAAAGTTGGCTGATGCAGTAGCAGAGGGTGAAGAAGAATTAACTGTTGAGCTGACAAAAAAGGCTGTTGATGCAGGACTGAGTCCTGTAGAGATCATTAATGACGGATTAACAGTGGGTATTAATATAGTTGGCGAGCGTTTCGGAGCTGGAGAATACTTCTTGCCGGATCTTCTTTTAGGTGCTAAAGCCATGGAGGCTGGAATTAATATTCTAGAACCATTGATGGTTGGTGGAGAGAGGGAATATATCGGCAGAGTAATCATGGGCACTGTGGAGGGTGACCTGCACTCTATAGGAAAAAATATTGTGATCAACATGTTAAAGGCAGCAGGATTTGAAGTATTTGATTTGGGAGTTGATGTGCCTACAAGTAAGTTTGCAGAGGAGATTAAAAGGCTTAATCCAAATATCGTTGGGATATCTGCTTTGCTTACGTCAACTATGCGCAAACAGCAGGAAATCATTGAATTTTTAAAGGAACAAGGCCTAAGAGATAAAGTAAAAGTTATGATCGGCGGAGCGCCAATCAGTCAGAGTTGGGCAGATAAGATCGGTGCTGATGGATACGCTGAAGATGCCATCGGTGCTGTGAAGGTAGCCAAGAGTCTGTTATAAGAAGTTTTGTTTTAAGCGGCAATAGATAAAAAAAGAGGGGTGAGTTTCAGTGAAATTTCAATTGGTTTCAGAAGCAGAAATTAACAAGTTGCGGGAAGCGACAATGAATGTTCTTAACAATATAGGTATTGCAACAACCTCAGATAAGTTTCGCAGTTTTCTGCTGGATAACGGGTGTAAAGAGAAAAATGGTCGCATTGTTTTCCCACAGCCTGTTATTGATAAAGCCTTAAAGACTGTGCCAAAAGAGTGGTCAATAACCGGTAGAAATGGCGACCGTGTTGTGGAAATGGGAAAAAATAAGGCCAATGCCCAGGTTTGTATTGGTATGCCCTCAATGATGGATCTGGATACAGGGAAGAGAAGGGACGCCACTCTCAAAGACCTTGAAGATTTTACTCGTTTGTCTGACGCATTAGAATTTATTGATATTACAGCACCAATTTTCCCTAAAGATGTGCCTCAGGAGTCACTAGTGACACTGGAAGTGGCTACACTTCTGCGACATTCTACTAAGCCTTTCCGTATCTGCCTGGAGTCACATGATGAATGGCCCTATGTCTATGAAGTTTTGGTAGCTGTAGCTGGAAGTGAAAAAGAACTGAAGGAAAAAGGGTTAGGTTATTATGAGGTATCACCATTGAGTCCTCTTGATTACGGCAAGGGCCCAGCAGAAGCCATGATGGATGTCATAGAGGCAGGACTCCCCCTTGGCATGGATCCAGCCCCTGTAATGGGAGCAACATCTCCTATTACAATTGCAGGTACAGTTGTTCAGCATATGGCAGAACTCTTAGTGGGGGTTATTACCAGCCAGTTGATGGATCCCGGCCATAATGTGATTGTATCACCCAGATCCGGTGGTCTAATGGAAATGAAAACCGGTGTGGCTTTATGGGCGATCCCTGAAATGGGTCTTGGTGGTGCTCTAAACATTCAACTTGCAAAATCCTGGGGTCTGCCTGCAGGATGTGGCTGCTATACAGGTGCCTCCAAAGTTGCAGATGCCCAAAGTGGATATGAGCACTTGTACAATGCTTTAATACCAGCACTGCTTGGAGTTGATGTTTGTGGTTCTGCCGGTTCTGTGGATAACGCTTTAATCGGCAGTTATGAAATGCTTGTTATCGATAATGAACTATCTTCAGTGATTAAATGGACAATTAAAGGCATTAACATCAACGACGATACTATAGCTCTTGATGTTATTGAAAATGTGGTTAATGGGGATGGCAACTTCCTCGGTCACAAACATACCAGGAAACACTTGAGATCAGGCCAGGAAATTTGGACACCGTTCATTTGCCAGCGTGCTCCTTATGAGACATGGGAGATGGAAGGCATGAAGAGACTGGAGCAGGTTGCTAAAGAGAAAGTGAAAGAAATTCTTGCAACACACGAAGTTGAGCCATTGAGCAAAGAAGTAGACGCTGAACTGGATAAAATTATCAAAAAGGCTCAGGAAGCACTTGCTGGCTAAGGTCATACATGACTTTAGTATGACTAGGAAAAAGTTGAAATAATAGGGGGTGTCTATCAAGTTTAGATGATGAGGATGCAGTAACAATTTGATGTACAGTAAAAGAATGTATTTTTTCTTAATCATTGCTTTAAGTGAATTCAGTCGGGGTTGCTATCATTCTTACAGTTCCTTTCTTGCTCGTAATCTCCGCTTCATATAGTAGCTGCATCTACCATGTATTTGTTTCAGTCTATTCGTATGGTTTGGGGCTTGATTCTTTACGGCTGACAGTCAGGTTTACAAAAAAATAAATGAAGCCCTACACTCTACGAAAATCGCAGCCCCGGTATTTTAAGTTGTCAAGGATCTAAGTCTATTGTGTGGTGGAGTAGACTGGTTAACTATTAAACAAGGAGGTTGACTATGGAGCAAGAAAGAAGAGGTGGCATTAATCCACCGGTTTTTTGGATTTCACTGTTAATTGTGGTTGCCTTAGCTGTATTCCTCATCTTTTGGCCTGAAGCCGGTGAGAGAGCGGTTAATGCTGTTTGGACCTTTGTCACTGCAAACTTTGGCTGGTATTTTTTACTGTTTGGAATGTTCTGTTTTGTTGTTCTAATGTGGTTGGGCTTCGGCAAATATGGTAATGTCAAACTAGGCAGGGCTGAAGATAAGCCGGAGTTTTCCACTTTCAGTTGGATTGCTATGCTTTTTTGTGCTGGGATCGGTGGAGGCATTATGACCTGGTGCATCATGGAACCGGTATATTATATGAGTGGGCCTCCCCTTGGTGTTGAGCCTGGGACAGCCTTGGCCTATGAATGGGCTAATACCTATGGTTTGTTTCATTGGGGGTTTAGTGCTTGGGCTATTTACTGTATTCCCACAATACCCATTGCTTATGCGGTATTTGCCCGTAGGGAGCCTTCACTGAGGATCAGTACTGCTTGTCGTGCTATTTTTGGTGATCGTGTTGATGGCTGGGTTGGAGTGGTCATTGATATATTGATCATGTTTGGGTTGGTTGGTGCGGTAGGTACATCTTTAGGATTTGCAGTTCCCGCACTATCGTCTGTGCTTCATGCCTTATTTGGACTTGAGCAAACAATGCTCTTGCAAATACTCATCATTATTGCTTGGGTCTGTCTTTTTGGGACCAGTGTTTATAGGGGATTGAGTAAGGGAATTAAGGTGCTCAGTGATATTAACGTATATTTAGCCTTAGCTTTGATCATCTTCGTTATATTGGTTGGTCCGACTACATATATACTGAAGATGTGGGTCAACAGCTTTGGCTTGATATTAGATAATTTCTTCCGCATGAGTTTTTGGCTAGATCCTGTTGCCCAGGGCGGATTCCCTGAAGCGTGGACTGTTTTCTACTGGGCTTGGTGGATAGCCTACGCTCCCATGATGGGACTTTTTGTTGCCCGTATTTCTAAGGGTCGTACTATCAGGGAATTAGTGATCGCTGAGTGTATTTGGGGTACTCTAGGATGCTGGGTTTATTTTGCAATATTCGGTGCTTATACGGTTTACTTGGAGAGCAATCAGATAGTTTCACTTCAAGAGGCTTTAGCCACTGGTGGTGAATTCGGAGCCATAGCTGCAGTTCTGCAGACTCTTCCTTTGCCAAAAATTATGATGATAATATGGGCACTTTGCATTTTCATTTTCCTTGCTACAACATTGGACTCTACAGCTTATACTTTAGCATCGGTCTGCACCAAGGTATTACATGGTGATGAGCAGCCTGCACTGTGGAATAGAGTAGTCTGGGCGGTGACACTTGGATTGATTTCAATCGGACTTCTTGTGATTGGCGGGTTGCGTCCGGCGCAATTATCATCTCTTGCAGCAGCGTTGCCATTAACTTTCGTACTAATAATACTAATATTTTCCGGCATCAAGATGCTGAAAGAAGATTTTCCTCATCTTTCAGCAAAGCCAATTTCAATAAACGATAAACTACCTGAAGTGGCTCACCAGCAGCATGTAATGGATGCCTAGGTTGGAGCAACTCTAGCTATTATATTCCCCTATCCTTCCTGAGCAAAGGGAGGATAGGGGAATCATCTTAATTTATGCGATGTTAATAAATGCAAGGGGGGTACGATTGATGCTTGTTGTAGGTGAACTGATTAATGCTAGCCGCAAGGCTATTGCTGCGGCTATTGAAGCCCAAGACGAAAAAGAAATAAAACAAGTCGCTAGTGAACAAGTGAAAGCTGGTGCTGACTATGTAGATGTAAATGCTGGGATCTTCGTGGGTAAGGAAGCCGATTATTTGCAGTGGCTTGTGAAGATAGTGCAAGAGGAGGTTGATACACCCTGCTGTATCGACAGCCCTGATCCCGTAGCTATTGAAAAAGCCCTTGCTGTACACAAAGGTACAGCTATGATCAATTCCATTTCATTGGAAAAGGATAGGTATGAGGCATTACTTCCTCTGATTTCAGGTACAGATTTGAAGATTGTGGCTCTTTGTATGAGTGATGAAGGAATGCCTGAGACCTGTGAGCAGAGAGTAAAGATCGCTGACAAACTGATCAATAGCCTTGTTCAAAAGAACATTCCTATCGACAATATCTATGTAGATCCTCTTGTACAGCCTGTATCTACAAATAGTGTTTTCGGGGCGGAATTCCTCGACGCCATTGAGAAGATCATGAAGGGGTTTCCGGGAGTACACACGATCTGCGGCCTGTCTAATATCTCATATGGGTTGCCGCTGCGTAAGCTGCTCAATCAGACTTTTGCGGTGATGGCAATTGCGCGGGGTTTGGACGCCCTGATCATCAATCCGCTGGATCAGAGGATGATGGCTAATATTATTGCCGCTGAGACTTTGGCTGGTAAGGATAATTATTGTGTCAATTACTTGAAGGCATATCGTGAGAAAAAGTTTGAATTTTGATGGGTAATAAACTTATCGGTTTTGTAAGTAACCCCTGGGATCTCTTTATTAGGTTTCAGGGGTTTTCTGTACAAAAAGGAAAGCTTGAATTAGTCCTTTTTGAATGAAAGATATTCAGAGTGCAGCGGTTTTAGAGATCGGCAGATAATTTATTAAAGAAGGAGTGCAAATAAGTGCTTTATAAGGAGCTTTTTAGACCAATAAAAATAGGAAGTGTAGAAATAAAAAATAGAATTGGGATGGCTCCATTACAGCCTATAGGCTTGGTCAATCCAGGTGATGATTGTTATTCTCCACGGATTATAGATTATTATGTAGAGAGGGCTAAAGGTGGAGTTGGGTTAATAATCACAGGTGCTACGGAAATAGAAAATGATATTGAAAAGTCCGTTCCAGGAATCTACCCCTCAATAGCGACAAATCCTCTGAGGTTTATCGGGTCTGCTGGTGAACTAACAGAAAAAGTTCATTCATACGGCTGTAAAATTTTTATTCAGTTAACTTTAGGTTTAGGACGTTCCGCCCCTCCTGAATGGATTGTTGGTCAGCCAGTAGCACCATCACCATTGCCGAACCACTGGAATCCTTCAGTGATTTGCAGGGAATTATCAACACAAGAAGTAGAAATCCTGGTCAGGAAAGCGGGTGAAGCAGCAGAGATTGCGGCTGAAGCAGGCTTCGACGGTGTAGAGATTCATGCAGCACATGAAGGCTACCTTTTAGACCAATTTATGATTGCTAGATTCAACAGGCGAACCGATAAATATGGTGGCGATTTGCTGGGAAGACTGACTTTTCCCATTGAAATTGTTCAAGAAATAAAGAAAAGATTGGGCATAGGTTTTCCTGTTCAAATACGCTATGCAATAAAAAGTTTTATTAAAGACTGGAATCAAGGTGGGCTCCCGGAGGATGAGTTTGAAGAAAAGGGAAGAGATTTGGCTGAAGGATTGGAAATTGCAAAGATACTCGAGCAAGCAGGATATGATGCTTTTAATGCTGATGCCAGTTCTGTTGAGGGATATTACTGGGCACATCCCCCAGAGTATCAAAAGCATGGATGTTACCTGGATTTAGTGAAGGAATTAAAAAGAGTGGTTAATGTACCAGTGCTGGTAGCGGGAAGAATGGACCTGCCGGAAGTAGCACATAAAGCGATCATCGAGCAGAAAGCTGACATGATTCTGCTAGGAAGAGGTTTATTAGCAGACCCTAAATGGCCAAAAAAAGTGAGAGAAGGTAATATTCAACAGATACGACCTTGTCTTGGCTGTCACGATGGTTGTTTGACTAGAACAGCTATTTTGCGTCCTCTATCCTGTGCGGTTAATCCAGCATGTGGCAGGGAAAAGGATTACGGGATCAACCGTGCCAATATAGTTAAAAAGGTCATGGTTGTGGGCGGTGGCATTGCCGGTATGGAGGCGGCAAGAGTTGCTGCGTTGCGTGGTCATCAGGTACTACTTTTTGAAAAAACAAACGAATTGGGAGGCCATGTACGAGAGGCTTCGGTTCCTGATTTTAAAAGAGATGTGTACAGGCTTTTAGCTTGGTATGAAAATGAATTGCAAAAACTCAACGTTAATGTCAATATTTCAAGAGAGGTATCGCTGGAACAAGTGGTAGAGGAAAAACCTGATGTAGTCATCGTGGCGACTGGCTCCAAATATGCTTTTCCTCCAGTTCCAGGCATTGATAAAGGTAATGTTGCTACTGCAACAGATTTGTTATTGGGTAAGAAAGCTTGTGGTGATTCTGTAATAGTGATCGGCGGGGGGTTAGTGGGTTGCGAAGTAGCTTTATGGCTGAAGAAAAAGGGGAAAAAGGTTACAATTATCGAAAAGCGACCTAATATTCTCACAGGAGGCAGTCCATTATCGCATGCAAAGAAAACAATGATAATTGACTTATTGAATTTTTATAAAGTTGATGTTATTACTGATGCGATCCTTTTAGAGATCAGAGAGGATGGAGTAGAGATCAGATATTCTGAAGGACAGATGAAACATTCCATTTTGGGAGATACGATTTGTATCGCCGCTGGACTGGAATCTGATCAGGAATTATTTAAACAAATCGAACATGTTATCCCTAATTCCTATTTAATCGGTGACGCCAGGAGAGTACAAAACATTATGTCTGCTATTTGGGATGCCTACGAAGTAGCGCGGAACATCTAAATAAATTAGCAGCAAAGGAGCAGGAGTTTTTTGAACCGCTATATCGTCGGAGTTTTTCTTGTTATAGTATCCGGTGTTTGTTATGGTTTTTCCCCGATATTGGCTGTTTATGCCTACCGGGGAGGAGCGAGTGTCGCTGATTATGTTTTTCTGCGCTATGGCATAGCATCCTTGTTTTATCTGTTATACATTCTTATTTACAAGCGCAGCATCTTTAAAGCGCTTGGCAGGATTAAGCTGGCATTGCCGTTGATGGCGGGATCTTCACAGGCTGTGTCAACTTATCTATATATGTCTACTGTGAAGAGTATCTCAGCCGGCCTAGCTGCAATTCTTTTCTATACTTATATCGTCTGGGTGGCAGTTTGGGGTTTTGTTTTTAAAAAAGAGCGGCTTAAGATTAAAGGTATTGCCGGTATCGCTTTAGCTTTGACGGGGCTGGCCTTGGTGGTCGGGGTTTCCTGGGGTAAAATAAGCACAATCGGTATTTTCATGGGACAGGCCGCAGCACTGGTTTGTTCTGCTGTTGTGATGGCCAGTAACGAAACTTTAAAACAACTTGAACCTGTTGTTGCATCTGCTTTTATTTCTTTTTTCACTGCTATCCCTCTGTTCTTGTTGGGTAGTGCAACAGGTGCCTTACACCTTCAGATGTCTCTTACAGCATGGCTGGCAGCTATTGCTTCGGCCATTATCTCATGCAATTTTGCCCTGTTCGCCTTTATGGCCGGTATGGAACGGGTAGGATCTACCACCGCTTCTGTTTTGTGTACAGCGGAACCGGTGACCGCAGTGGTATTCTCTGCATTGCTGCTTTCAGAGAAAATGACAGCTCTACAGATGCTGGGCGGAATGGTGCTTCTGATTGGAGCTGTTTTGGTAGTGACAGCTAAAAAAGAAAGCTGATTTTTCTGCAGTCCATCCCTTCTTGCTCTTCTCATTGTGCTGCACAGTGGAACCCCTGTGAAAGAAAATAATTCACAGAGATGATTCTTCTTTCTGACC
>JAAYWP010000153.1 GCA_012516535.1 Syntrophomonadaceae bacterium
AATTATTTTTTTTGGTCGTTTATGATTTTTTACAATAACTATTATTAAGAAGTTTATTTTCGCTAAAAACTGCTTGAGTAACTTATTTAGAAGTGATATGTTGAGATTAGCAATTATTGATAAGGGGGTACAATTATGGAAGAGGGGCTTGCCTATTTCTGGCTGATCGTACTTTTTTTGATCGGGCTGTGCATCGGCAGTTTCCTCAATGTGATCATCTACCGGCTGCCCCGCGGCGAGTCTTTTGCGCTAAACAGGTCTCACTGCCCTGTTTGTGGGGAGACTCTGGCCTGGTATGACCTGATCCCTGTTTTCAGTTATCTTCTGCTATTAGGGAGATGCCGGGCATGCGCTGCGCCCATCTCTCCTAGATATCTGTTTGTTGAGCTATTGTCCGGTTTGATTACCGCAGTGCTCTTTTTTTATTTTGGAACCACAGCGGTTTTTGTTAAATATCTTTTTTTATGCCTTTTGCTGATGGTGGTCTTTTTTATCGATCTTGAACACTACATTATCCCCAACTCTCTGGTCCTTACCGGCTTAATAGGGGGTATTGTATTGAATGCTGCTGCTGGAGATGTAGGGTTTATATCAGCATTGATCGGAATGCTGGTGACCTCAGGTTTTTTATTAATTGTTGCGTTGGTGAGCAGGGGTGGCATAGGTGGCGGGGATATTAAATTAGCAGCGGTAACCGGCCTTTTTTTGGGCTGGCCTTTAGGACCATTAGGTTTATTTTTGGGAATATTAACAGCAGGGATCATGGCTATATTTCTCCTTTTATTGAAAAAAAAGGGCAGGAAAGACCCAATACCCTTTGGCCCCTTTATTGTTCTTGGCACGATCGTTGCTGCTTTTTATGGCAATCAGATTATTGATTGGTATATATATAATTTTATTATAGTTTAGGTATATAATCTTATTCTAAACAAAAACTTTCGATAAATACCAAAATATTGTTGGCTTTTCTGTAAATTTCCTAGATACTAAACATAACCATCATGCTGATTATCATCTTATTCTTGTCGATATAAATCCAATATTTATACTCTTTAACAAACAGTCTTCTCCAGAGACACAAAATATATTATTGTATAAGAATAACAATAATGTAATAATTTGAAAATATCTGTTGTCATCCATGATAAATGTAAAAAAAGTATCTAATTATTGTATATGGTACGGAGGATGAGTTGTGGATACATCTTTTGGCAGTATTAAGGGTGAAGGTAGTGATCATGATTATCCAGCTGACCTAAAAAAGCTGCTAACACTGGCTGTTGAGAAAAGAGCATCTGATGTTCATTTAACAGCAGGTGCACCACCTGTGGCAAGGATTTACGGCAAACTGGTCAGACTTGATTTTCCTAGGTTAACCCCCAAGGACATAGAAGACCTTGTTTATCCTGTACTGGACACACGGCAGCGTCAAGAATTAATGGATAAATGGGAATTAGATTTTTCCTATTCGATAGCAGGTGTCAGCCGCTTTCGCGGTAATATCATGCGGCAAAGGGGGACTTTGGCTGTTGCCCTGCGGGTGATCCCCTATGAGATCCCAACTATTGAATCATTAAAACTGCCATCGTGTATTGCTGATCTGTGCAATCTTCCGCGCGGCCTGATCTTGATCACAGGGCCAACAGGGAGTGGAAAATCAACCACACTGGCGGCGATGATCAATCATATAAATGAGAACCGCAGCCTTAACATTGTTACTATTGAACACCCTATTGAATTTTTGCACCCCCACAAAAAATCTATAGTTAAACAAAGGGAGGTAGGTTCAGATACGCATTCTTTTGCCAATGCACTGAAACATGTGCTGCGGCATGACCCAGATGTGATTCTCATCGGTGAAATGAGGGATCTGGAGAGTATTTCCATCGCTTTAACTGCAGCGGAAACAGGCCATTTGGTCTTATCGACACTGCACACACAAACAGCACCACTAACTATCCACCGTATTATCGATGTTTTTCCAGAACACATGCAAAACCAGGTTCGCCAGCAACTGGCAGATGCCCTGCAGGGTGTTATTTCTCAGCAACTGTTATTGCGCAAAGATGGCAGCGGGAGGGTACTGGCCACAGAAATATTGCTTGCTACCCCTGCTGTGCGCAATTTGATCAGAGATGGCAAGGAATACCAGCTATATTCCAGTATGCAGATCGGACACCAGCAGGGGATGAAAACTATGGATCAATCCCTGGCTGAGCTTTATAAGGAAGGGGCAATAAGCAGGGAAACTGCCATTTCCCGTTCTGTGTCAAGAACTGAGTTGGAACGGCTGCTGGGCGGGATGTAAAACCATAGAAAGGATGGTTTTATGGGGCTTTATTCATATGAGGTAATAGACAGACAGGGAAGATCTATCACCGGTAAAATGAATGCTGACCATGAGATGGCGGTTGCAGATAACCTACGCAAAATGGGTTTAACTGTGCTGGATATAACAGAGGTGCGGGAGTCACCTCTTAGTACTCTTTTTCAGAGGAAACGCAAAGTTAAGCTCGATGACCTTGCAATGTTCAGCCGGCAATTGCTGACACTCCTGGAGTCAGGTATACCATTGACCAGGGCTTTGCACACATTGAGCTATCAGACCACCAACCGGGATTTAAGTGAAGTGATTAGTCAGACTGCTCAAAGTGTTGACAGCGGTATGAGTTTCTCAGATTCTTTGATGAACTTTCCTGATGTTTTCTCATCAATGTATGTCAATATGATTAAATCGGGAGAGGTCAGCGGTAATCTCGATGAGGTCCTAAAACAGCTTTCCGATCAACTGGATAGAGACAAAAGCCTGAGGGATAATATCAAAGCTGCTACCTTTTACCCAATTGTTGTGTTGTGTTTCGCTTTTGTTGTGGTTATCGCCATGCTGGTCGGGGTAGTGCCGATCTTTATGAACTTTTTCCCTGAAGGCATAGAACTGCCTGTGCTTACCAAAATCATTATGGGCATCTCCGGTTCATTGCGTTCCTACTGGTATCTTTATATCATTGCTATTATAGCGCTGGTTTATGGTATACGCTATTATCTGCAGACACCATCAGGCAGCCGCAGCTGGGACCGGATCAGATTTAAACTCCCGGTGATCGGGCCCCTGCTCTACCGTGTGGTTATGGCCCGTTTTGCCAGGATTATGTCTACCTTACTGCCAGGGGGGATACCTGTGCTGCAGGCACTGGAAACAGCTGGCCCTGCTGCAGGGAGCACTCTGGTAGCAGAGTCAATCAATGTAACCGGTGTGAAGATTCAGGAAGGGAAAAACCTGGCAGTACCACTTGAGGAGAGCGGGATTTTCTCACCGATGCTGGTTCAGATGGTGGCTGTGGGCGAGGAGTCAGGTAACCTGCCGGAGATGCTGAGCCGTGTTGCTGGCTTTTATGAAGAAGAGGTTGCCACTATGGCTAAGGGATTGGCCTCGGTCATAGAACCGCTATTGATCATCGTTGTGGGCTGTATTGTTGCATTTATAGTAATTTCTCTGTACCTGCCAATGTTTAATGTGATTACTACAATCGGGTGATAAGAAAAAATGCAAAAAAAAAAGTGAACATCTGGATCTGGAAGAGGCGGTATTGGCTTATACGAATGATGGGAGCGAAGAGAACCTGAAACAAATCATTATGGCGGGAAGGCCCTTAGTGCATCACTTCGCAAACCTTTACTTGGGCAGCCGCTTTTCCGAAGACCTCATCCAGGCGGGATATGAAGGGCTTTTAAAAGCACTGAAGCGCTTTGATCCAGGGAAGGGTGTTCGCTTCGTTACTTTTGCCTCCCATTACATCATGGGAGAAATGAGGCACCAGCTTCGCAGGGAGGCATCCTTTGATCGCCCGGGATGGGTGGCAGATATCCAGTCCCGCATCTACCGGACCATGGATGATCTGCTCCAAAAAACAGGGGAGCCTCCAAGCCTAGAGGAGATAGCAGAAGCAGTTAATATTCGTAAAGAAGGAGTAATCCAAGCACTGCAGGCTGGGAGGGTCAGTCTGGAGACCCTTGATTTAAATCAGTTTAAACACCTTTATTATGAAAACTTCAAATTGCCGATCGAGGACCAAATTGCTGTCCGGCAGGCTCTAAAGCGTCTAAATGATATGCAGCGCCGGGTGATTTATCTGATTTTTTACCGTGACCTGACACAGCAGCAAGTAGCAAAAGAAATGGGAATAGGCCAGCGCCGGGTTTCCCGCTTAATGCACCGTGGACTGCAGAGCATGGCGGAATATCTTGCCTGAGAGGTGGCGGGGAGATGAACAAGTTGTTAAAAACAAGTTTTGGATCGAGGGGGCGAAGTTACCTGTCTCAGGTTATTAAAGGTGAAAAGGGCTCTTCGCTTGTAATGGTGCTTATTATTATGGGTGTCTTAACGATTTTAGGTGCTGTATTTCAATTTTTCAGTTTAACCGAACACCAGCAGGTGGTTAATGATGAGAAACGCATGCAGGCCTATTACCTGGCAAGATCAGGGGCCGAGGCTGTTGCTGATTATATTATAAAAAATCCTGATGATGTGGATGAACTTTTGGGAGAGGAATCTGATCCCGTAGATCTTGGTGAAGGGTCATTTAAAGTGAAGGTCACTGAAATAAACCCTGAAAAGCCTGATGAGGGATTGTTAATAGAATCTACAGGGAATGTTGATGGTTTTGAAAGAACGGTGAAGTTGCAGTTACTGCCCTATCAATCTTACAGTCTGGGAGAATTCGCTGTTTTTTGTAACAGAGGAATTAGCACACAAAAACATGTTACGATAACAGGCGATGTTGGAACTAATGCAGAAGAGCCAGGAAGTATCCATTTCGGTGGGATCAATTCGTTTACCGGAAAAGTCTTGGTTGGACCGAATGGTGACCCAGATGAAGTAGTAACAGGAGATGTTGCTAACATAAGCAAAGGACGATTGACTTCAAAGGTAACATATACTATTCCTGATTTTCCTGAGTTCCCCGAATTGGATCCCGAGGATGAAAAAACAAAAGAACTTAGCGGCGAAATCAGCATCAGGGATAATTGCTATTACAAAAGAATTGAAATATTTGGCGACTTGGTAATAGACCTTGGTGACAGTGTTCGAGAAGTATTAGTTGATGAGTTAATTGTCGGAAATAACGTGACAATAAAATTAGAGGGGAAAGGGTGTTTGAAGCTTTACGTTAATTCGCTGTTTGACGTTGGAAATAGTTGTAGAATTAATGAAAATGGTAGAATAGATGCGTTGACAGTGTACATGGGTGATAACAGTAATATGTATTTTGTTAACGGTTGGGTGTTTAAGGGAACGATTTTCTTTGGCAATAAAAGCACTGGCAATACATTTAATAACATGACAATACATGGCCATATTATTTCGGCGGGAAAAGAAGATTCAAATTATGTATTTAGTGCAAAAAATGACACAACGATTAACGGCATTATTTATGCGCCAAATGCAACAATTAAATTTGAGAAAGGCGCCGTGGTGGATGGATTAATTGTTGCAGACTGGTTGGATGTAGAAAAAAATCATTTTTCACTTAACTACGCCGTTCTTGATAATTTACCACCAGATATTGATATCGGTATAGTCAGCAAAGGTTATCAAAAAGGGCTCTGGAGCGACTAAAAATACAAAGAGGAGCAACCGTGATGGGAAGAAAGCGCAGAACATGCCCTTTCAAATGGATAAAATCAACCGAAGGCTTCACCCTAGTAGAAGTGTTGGTTTCCATTGCTATCTTAACGATCATAGTTGTTGCCTTACTGCTGCTTTTCAATCAAAGCCTTATTACCGTTATCAAATCTGGCAACAAAGCAGTGAACATTTACGAAGGGCAAACAAAACTGGAAAGTGAACTTGCAGAAGGCGTAACTGCTGAAGATTATACTTTAATAATGAATTTTGACGGCGAAGAGATCAAAATTAAAGGAAAGATTATCACTGAAAATGGCTTAACTGTATTTATACCCAGTAGTAAAAATGAACCAACAGAAGAGCCTTGATAGATGGCGGTAAAACTGCGACTTGTAATGTACAGGTTCGGAATAATTAACCGAAAAGCGGTGGTCAAATGAAAGATGAGCACGGGTTTTTACTTGCTGAATATACTGTGGCTCTAGCCTTGCTGGTTATTATACTGGCAGTTGGTATTATTTTTTTCTTTTTCAGCTCAAGAACTTATTCTGAAGGTGAAAAAAAGACCACTGTGCAGAGCAATGTGCGTTTAGCTGCCAATTATATAACAAAGGAAATCCGCCATGCAGATTATATCAGCACCAAGGCTGGGCCTGCAGGAAAAACATATTACTGCTTAAAATTGGAAGGTGGAGCACTTCAAAAAGAAACTTACAAAGAAGATGGAACAACATCGACCCGGACCATCACACCGGAAGCTTGCCTGGAGGAGCTTACTTTCACAATAGAAAATGATGGTGAAAAGACATTTCTCTCTTTCAATATCAAGGGTAGTGCAGAAACACTGAGAAAAGATTATGATATTTCCTCAGAAGTACTACTTGTTAACATAAAAGATCCTCTTAATGAGGAAAGTTCAGAAATAATATACTATACAAAACCTAACATTTGAAATAAAGGCCGGTATTTACCTGCCTTTGAAATTGTTAGTTAGAAAGGATTACTCCTTCGGCACAAAGGATTAATCGATAAAGGAGTGAATTTATGGATGGGGTTTTTAAAGGCTAAGAGTGTGGTCGGCCTGGATATCGATACAGCAGAGATTCGAGCTGTTGAACTGGGCGGCAGTATACAATCCCCCAATCTGGTTAAGTACGGTCGCATCCCTCTCCCTGACGGTGCTGTCAGAGAGGGGATGATTAGCGAGCAGGAGAAGGTACAGGAGGCGCTGGACCGGCTGTGGTATGATGCGGGTTTCAGCAGTCGTGATGTGATCCTGGGGGTATCCAACCAGGGAGTTTTGGTGCGGTTTGCTACCTTTCCCAAGGTTGCATCAGCTAAGGTGGACAAGCTGATCAGATATCAGGCACAGGAGCATATCCCTTTTCCCTTGAGCAGTGTTGTATTGGACTATATCATTGTGGGAGAAACCGCTAGTGATACAGAACAGTTCCTGGAAGTGCTGCTGGTTGCAGGGAAACGGGACATAATTGATAGCTTTTTAGAAGTTGTTACCGCTGCCGACCTTAAAGTCAAGGATATAGATATTTCCTCCCTGGCCCTACAGCGTTTTATCAGTTCTGCTGATAGCAAAGAAACAGCTGCTGTTGTCAATATCGGCGATGAATTGAGCAGCATCTTAGTAGTGGACAAGGATAACCCGCGTTTTGCCCGGACCATACCTACAGGCCTTAAGGCGGCAGAGGGGGTCTTCAACTGTTCTATAAGTGAGATTGTTCCTGCAGAGCCAGAGCGTAAATCCGTTTGGGCCGAGGATGCTGTTTCAGCCTGGAGTTTAACCCTCGCCGGGGAAATCAACACATCATTGAGCTATTATCAGAATCAGCAAAATGTTGCAGCTATCAATAGAGTGTTTCTCTCAGGCAGGGGGGCGAGGATTAACGGATTGGCCGGCAAGCTGCAGGACAGCTTAGAACTGCCCGTGTTGGTTATTCAGCCCTTTGAAGGAATTTCTGTTCCAGCTAAACACGAAAAGATCAAGAGCACAGCACAAGACTTCGCTGTCAGCGCTGCTCTGGCGCTGCGTGGACTGGAGGTGTGATCTGGTGAAAAACATTAGTCTTCTTCCTCCCGAGATAAAGGCAGAGCAGCGTTCACGCCAGCAATTGAGGCTTGCCCTTTTGTGCAGTGGTGTGGTTGTTCT
>JAAYWP010000027.1 GCA_012516535.1 Syntrophomonadaceae bacterium
CAAAGGAGCATAGTCCAGCCAGATGATCCCGTTCTTTTCATCCCACTCCTTGACATCATTGTAACACTGCTCTTCATCATAGCTTGGTTCTTCTCCCATTATGTTGATCAAGACTGTTCCTGTATATTCCCAGTAACAGTTGATTTCTCCTGACTCCAAGGCAGGCCTAATAATAGCCAGCTCGCCCAGGCCGGTCTTGTTTTCAACCGGATATCCTAAATACTCAAGATACTGGTAAGTCATACTCCCCAGTAAAAGAGCCTCTGTAAAAGTTTTAGAACCGACAATTATTGTGGGTTTGTCAGCATCTCCACTTTGCCCTCCAGAGCACCCGACAACACCTAGCAATGCCATAGAAAGCACCAGCAATAACACTAGGCTAGTCCATAAGGTTTTTTTCATAACAATCCTCCTTTTCTTTTTCTAAATGTTGTTACCTTCAAACCAAATCACAATTGCCATTAACCTTGCAACTAAATAAATACCACACCTCCCCCTCAACTGTAGATATTGCCAGCCGTCATGGTAATGCTGGCTATATGACAAATGAATCGTCTCTGCGTTACCAGCTATATACTGATCATCCCAACTTCTATATACAACATATAATCAGCCATAATCTACATATAAATGGTGCAGACGCCATAGTGATGCTTTTAGCCTTTGTTAAAGCTTCTCCATGGTGATGGCGTTGCTGGGGCAGGTATTTGCACAGAGGCCACACCCCCAGCAGAGAACCGGGTTAAATATCACATTTTTCTTTTCCCTGCCTTTTCGTTCTACTGAAGTTCCATCAAAATAAAAGGCTCCAAAATGACAGCGCTGAACACACCGCCCACATAAGCGACACTTTTCAGGGTCATATCTTGCGATGTAGCGAGATTTCGGCCATTTTCCTTTGGTGCCAAGTTGTTTTGCGGCTCGAAATGGATAGCAGCAGTCAGCACAGCAGTTGCAGACTGCAGTGAGCCCCACTTCTCTCCAGTTATATGGGCCACCTGTATGCATTAACCCCTTTTTGTCAGCCATATACAACAATTCTTTGGCCTCTTCCTTACTCAGGAGTCTTCCTTTGGTGCGGTCGGTGATGTGCCCATCAAAAAACAAGCAAACCTCTCTGGGCCGATCGCAGTTATCTGCCAGCATCTTGCAGTTGCAAGGCACCACCATGATCTTTTCAGCAGCATCAATCATCTCTTCAACTTCAGATACTAAAAGGATCAGATCATTATGGCAGTTCTCATAATCAGGGTCATTATCAACAACTACTTTGAAATGATTATTCCTCTTCAAATACTCCAAATAGCACCACTTGTCCAGTTGTTGGCGTATCTTTAGGGGCAGGACATAATAATTTCCGAACTTGCTGTGATCATCCAATCTAGCGTAAAAATCGCTAACACTGTAATAAACAGTTCCATCTTTTTCTTCTTTATTGATCACATAGCGCTGGTATGCCTGTTCCAGCAGTTCGTCTATGTGCGGACTGTTCTCAAATAAAGAAGCGATCTGGTCCCTTGTCAGGCTACTGCCCGCTATTTTTGTGACAAGTTCTATTTCCTGCTCAGTAACGAAGTGATGCAGATAGGGTTTGACAAACTCCGGT
The DNA here is from genome assembly GCA_012516535.1 of Syntrophomonadaceae bacterium. Lineage (GTDB taxonomy): Bacteria > Bacillota > DSM-12270 > Thermacetogeniales > Thermacetogeniaceae > DTU068. The sequence goes on from JAAYWP010000027.1 coordinate 1,607, forward strand.
ACCTGAAAAATAGCCATAAATTGCTCAAGGTTATTCAATAACAATCTCCCCTCTTAGCACAATCTTGTGATCAAGCGAAGCAATAATACTGCAAATTTTTTTGCTGCTAACATCCCTTGGTTACTGAGGCAGTACATTCAGCCAGCCCAAGAGCTTTTTAATCTATGCATTAATCTGTAAGCTTCTGCACTACAGCCTTCAATTCCAGATAAGCCTCAATGCTACCCGACCCTTTTTTGAGAATTAGTTTATTCTGTAACTATAAATCCCGGTGGTGTAAACTTGCGCTCCAAATAGCTCAACCCCCGGTCAAAAGCGATAGCCAGGAGTGCTCCAAACCCAGCACCCACAATGATGAACTCAGCCCATAACATATTTAGGCCAGCTACGATTATATCTCCCAGGCCTCCACCACCAATATAGGCTGCTAGAGTTCCTACACTAACCACGTAAACAGCTGATGTCCTGATACCCGCCAGAATAACCGGCATAGCAAGGGGCAGCTCTACTTCAAATAAAACCTTTCTCTCTGGCATTCCCATACCTTGAGCAGCTTCCTTTGTATTTGGGTCGACTCCATAAAGGCCAGCTATAGTATTTCTGGCAATGGGCAAAAGTGCTTGCACCACTAGAGCTCCGATAGCAGGTTTTAGCCCCATTCCCAGCACAGGCATGGTCAAAGCGATAATTGCCATTCCGGGGAAGGCCTGAAAGATATTGAGGATATTCATCACCAGAGCACCCAGCTTCCTGAAGCGGGGCCTGGTCAATAGAACACCTAACGGTAAAGAAATTGCAATGGCAACAGCCATAGAGATAAGCACCATGATGATGTGAATGGTCAACTCTTCAGGAACTCTCGATAGTGCATCAAGAAAACGCGCCATGTTCATCTATCAAGCACCTTCTTTCCTGCGGACACATTCCCTGATGTCATTAAGGGATATCACTCCGATCAGTTCAGCACCATCCAGTACCCCGAGGCAATCACAGTTCCACTCCAGCATCAGTGAAAGGGCATCATTCAAAAGCAGGTCCCCGTCAATAAAAGCATCTTTTCTGCTGCATGCTATTTCCTTGATTTTCTCCGGACCCACCTCTCCCGCTTTTTCCAGATCATCGCGGGTAATCAAACCGCAGGGTCTTGTGGACTCATTCATCAAAATACAGACCGTTGATTGTTCATCATCCATTTTCTGACGGATATTGGCCAATTCATTTTCCCGGATAATAGAA
>JAAYWP010000028.1 GCA_012516535.1 Syntrophomonadaceae bacterium
CAGCCTTCAGGGAATATAAAAAAATTATCGCAGATATAGAGAGTGCTAAAGAACTGCTTAATGAGGATGATGTTGAGCTTCAGCAGCTTGCAGAAACCGAACTGTCCCAACTCAAAGAGAAAAAGGAGAATATGGAGGAAAGACTGAAGATTCTGCTGTTGCCGAAAGACCCTAGAGATGAGAAGAATGTTATTGTGGAGATCAGGGCTGGTACTGGAGGGGAGGAAGCTGCCCTTTTTGCCAGCGATCTTTTTCGTATGTACTCTTATTATGCTGAGCGGCAGGGCTGGAAGGTGGAGGTATTAAGCTCACATCCCACCGATATGGGGGGCTTTAAGGAAATTATCTTTCAGGTGAATGGGGATCATGTTTTCAGCAAATTGAAATATGAAAGTGGTGTTCACCGGGTGCAGCGCATCCCGGTTACAGAATCGGGAGGCCGTATTCATACCAGTGCAGCCACTGTTGCAGTGCTTCCTGAAGCAGAGGAGGTGGAGGTGGAAATCAATCCCCAGGATCTGCGGATTGATATTTTCTGTTCCAGCGGCCCAGGCGGCCAGTCTGTGAACACTACCCAGTCTGCGGTAAGGATCACACACCTTCCTAGCGGTATAGTGGTTTCCTGTCAGGATGAAAAATCGCAGCATAAAAATAAAGAAAAGGCGATGCGGGTCTTGCGTGCCCGGCTGTTGGCCCAGGCAGAGGAGAAACAGCATGGGGAGATCTCATCGATGCGCAGATCCATGATCGGCAGTGGTGACCGCAGTGAACGGATCAGGACCTATAACTTCCCCCAGGGAAGGCTTACCGACCACCGCATCGGACTGAGTCTTTATCGTTTGACTGACATCCTGGAAGGGGACCTGGATGAAGTGATCACCGCTTTGATCACAGCAGATAGAGCTGAGCAACTGCAGGGGGAGTCATTTCTGGAGAATTCCGTCAGTTAAGATGAACTGTAGAGAACTGCTGAGCAAAGGAACAGAATTATTGAAAAAACAGGGGATCAATTCTCCCCGTCTGGATGCAGAGGTGTTGTTGGCTTCTGCCTGGGGGCGGGAGAGGGCTGATCTCTTGATTTTTTCTGAAGACCAGGTGCCAAAAGAGGTGCAACGTGTTTTTTATGATCTCCTGGAACAGCGCAGCAAAGGGATACCTGTTGCTTATCTCACCGGGGAAAAGGAGTTTATGTCCCTTGCTTTCTATGTAAATTTTGATGTACTGATCCCCCGGCCGGAAACTGAACTGCTGGTAGAAAGGGTTTTAGAGTTCCTGGCGAAGCTGGATAAGCCTTTGAAAGGTGGGGAAGAGCATCTGGTGGCTGATGTAGGCACAGGCTCAGGGGCAGTCGCAGTGAGCCTTGCCTATTATAACCCTCAAGTAAAAGCTCTTGCTGTCGATATATCTCACAAGGCTTTGAAGACAGCAGCCAGCAATGCTGAGCGCCATGGTGTAAAGGGACGGGTTCGGTTCCTGCAAGGGGATCTGATTAGCCCGCTCCTCGAGCAGGGATATATAGGGATGGGAACAGCGGTTGCTGCTAATCTCCCCTATATCCCTACAGCTGATCTGCCGGGTCTGCCTATAGATGTTCAGTATGAACCGAAAAACGCTTTAGATGGGGGGAAGGATGGACTGGAGCATTACAGTAGGCTTATTCCCCAGGCTGGGCTCTTTCTTGCGCCAGGAGGCCTGTTGGCCTGTGAGATAGGTGTCGGGCAGGGTGAAGTTCTGGCAGGGCTGCTGGAAGAAGGGGGATGGAACAGGGTGGAAGTGCTCAATGATTACGCAGGAAGGGAAAGGGTTGTTACAGCAGTCAAACAGGACCGATCAGGGGGCCCAACTTCATCTTTTCTAAACAAGTTATACAGCGAATAATTCTGAGGGATAATAGTGGTGTTCTTGAACTCAAACGTAGGGCCAATCAAATACGCCAGGACATTATTACGATGCTGGTGCCGGCCAAATCAGGCCATCCCGGCGGCAGCCTGTCCGCAGCTGATATCCTGGCCGCGCTCTATTTTCATGAAATGAAGGTCAAAATGGAGGATCCCCATTGGCCTGAACGGGACCACTTCGTTTTATCAAAAGGCCATGCTGCTCCCGTTCTTTATGCTGCCCTTGCGCAAAAGGGCTTTTTCCCAAGGGAAGAGCTTTTGGGTTTGCGACAAACAGGCCGCCATTTGCCAAGCATTATCCGGAAAGGTTTTTTAATATGGGAATGCGGCCAATCTCATGGGTACGGCCGCAGGCTTAGCCGCCGCCGCCGCCGGGAAAATAGTTATTTTACTTTTAATGTCTTTTGAAAAACGATGGGGAATTTTTGCTACAGCTAATTACACATAGTTTTTCAATCTTTATAAAAAGAAAGGACTCTGTGCTTTAACTACTTTGAGAAAGTAATTAGCCTCAAGCCCTTTCTGTTCTAAGTATTACAAGGAGTGCTTATTAATTTGCTTTGGCTCCTTTATCACTTTGAAGAACTAGAGGTGTTCTGTGAACATTCAGCTCCAGCAAAGCTGATAGCAATCCAAAAATAAAAAGGCAGACAATTATGATTAGAATGGTAATGATAGGAGCAAATGTACCCGACAGGGCCGCCATTATGCCGTTATAAAAACCTTCACCCAGGTCAACCACTGTTAAAAGAATACCCGCTCCACCCCAGGAAGTCAAAATTGGCATTATACCTGTTGCGGTGAGAATTGTACCTAAAAAAATCGCACTGATCATAAGCACAACAAAGGACATTTTGGTAATCTGTTGAAAGGCTTGAAGTATTAAAGCTATAAGCCCCCCTAAGATAAAAGCCTGTAAATAGATCATTTTCCCACTCTCCCTTCAATTTTAGATGCTTGTTCAGAAAATGAAAAATTGCAGGAGGGCAAGGGCTAAGGTCAAAACAAAACCTGTTAAGAGCACAAGACCAATCACTTTGAGACTAACAACAAAGCCTTTCGCTACTGTCCCGCCGGAACGCTTTGTTCCGACAATTATGCCGGCAATGGCCGAAGGCAAACCTGGTATATTTATCATTGCGCCACATCCACCTATTTTCTCCAGTTTAGGATAGATACCTAGATTAAAGAGAGCTGAACCCAGGAAGCCCATAGATAAAAGCCATACCGGCATCAATAAGGAAGAAGAACCGAGAACTGCTTCAAAAGCCGTCAATGTCAGTTGTCCAACCAAAGCGCTTAAACCGCCAATAAGAAATGCCCATTCTAAAGACTTTAGTTTTTCCAAGAGGATTCACTACCTTTTTCGTTAGTAAGGAAATAATAGAAAAACAGTTATTGGAGCTGAAACAGGCTGCATCTCCACTGTTTAGGAAAATGATTAATATTTTTTGGGAAAACGACGAGGAATTGTTTCTACATCGAAGTTTTCGTTTCTACCCTCTTTGATATAAGGTAACAATGTGACCTTTGCTTTAATTCTCATTTGCCTTGTTCCTGGATTACCCCACAGAACCTCTACAATTTTGCCTTCTACAGCATAATCCTGATCGATTGTACAGAGAGAGATCATTTCCCGTGTCTTAGCAGAGAGCATGCGTCCGGAAGAAGCGCCGATAAATTTATCACCATCATATACTGCGTCAATATGCATACCTCCATTATTGCGGACATAGTCATAATCGCCTACTAAGTCCATAACATCACAGCTGTTTCCGGGCTCAAAAGCGGTGCTGATAACCTTAAGGATATCTTTTTTATCCCAAATAAGATGGACCATAGTATTATGATGCCCTTCTAGTTCTGCTTTAAGCGCTTCTTTGCCGATAAAATCATGGTTGAAGTTAATCATCTTTTCCCATCCCAGGTCTATTGGGCTTCTGTAAATTAATTCAGAGTTGCGGTCAAGACTTCCGCTGAGGACTGGTTTTGGATCAATAGGTGTAGCGAAGTGTTCGGCAACTTGGGGAATACTGCCTTCGGTGTGGCAATTCACATAGCCCAATCTGCCAAGGGGGGTAATCCCGTATTCTTTACCAACTTCCAAAAGCTTATTATAGACGATATGGGCATCCTCAATTTTTCCATGAACTTCATAACCCAATGTACCAGCCATCCCGGTTCGGAGAACAAAAACATCTTTTCCGGCAATTTTCGTATCTCTGGCATACATAAATTTAATGTCATGCAAGTCTTCCTCAGCTGCAGCTTCTACAATCTCCAAGGAACGTGGGCCGCACATCTGATAAAAGAAGCGTTTGCACCGTGTACTTTCGCTAGTAAAGTGATATTTGTTTCCAACCATTTTATTGAGGAGCATGGGGTCAGGTAGACACATAGAAATAAATTCATCTTCCGAACGTCTCAAGACAATGCCATCTAAAAGCAATTTGCCTTTTTCATTACAAATAATGGTATGACGTGCTTTGCCAACGGGGAAATTGCGGAAAGTGCTAACACTCACATGTTCCAGTAAATCTAGATATTCTATTCCTTTAATATCAAAAAACAGGAAAGGATTTAAACCTGCGTGGATGTAGCTGGTTTCATGCCAGCTGAGTTCTTCTTTGACCCAATTATCATAAGCGAAAGGAACAAGAGGCCACTGGCCGTTATCTAAGGGTGTCCATTTTCCCTCAGGGCTGACATAGACGGCAATATCCGGCACTGTGCTTGGAATAAACGGTGACATAGTAAGAATTTTTTCTTCTTTGGTTTCCATATGTGTTCACTCCTTTTAAACTATTTTGCGGGCTATTCAGAAAAGATTGATATTTCAACTTAAGTATAGAATTTAGCAAAGTTTTTTAAAATGTATAACTATCCAAAAGCAAAGCCATGTTTTAGATTATTTTCCAACCGCTTGGCTTCTTTAAAACTTAACTATTAGCTAATGATTCGTAATATTCTAAAGGAAAACAGCAAGTTAAAGCACACATTTTCGTCTTTTAGGTTAGTAGAACATAATTCTTCGATCTTACGAATCCGATAATATAAGGTGTTTTTATGGAGATGTAATTGGTGAGCAGCTATTTGAATATTTCTTCCGGATTCTAGATAAACTTCCAGAGTATCTTTTAGGCAGGTGTGATTTTTTTTATCATAGTTTTCTAAACAATTGATAAGTGGGTCGCAGAAATTCCGCAGATCAAATTCCTTTGAAGCGGTTTCAAAAAAATGATAAATGTAAATATTGTCATATAAACACAAAGATGACTTACTCGCCAGTTTCTTATAGATTCTGATTGCCGCCTTAGCTTGTTCATAGGCTTCTTGTAAACGCATGATGTTCTGGAAACGCCGACTAACCCCAATCCGAATCGGAATTCCAGCAAAAGATTTGTTTATTAAAGATATGGTGGTATCGTTGTAACAAGTATCATTGATAAGCAACAAGATACTGTCATCGTAAATAAAGCTATAACTAGAATGTAACAATGAATTCAAGGTTTCGCGTGCATAATAGATGGATAGTCCAGGTTTTTGTGAAACATATTCGATGAAAAGCAGACGCATATAGTTTGGTAATGTTAACCGGAGACTGGAAAGTCTCTCTTGAATTTCATTTTCCTGAGCATTCCCTTCGATAAGGTCTTTAAATAAACCAAAATAGGGAATTCTTTGCATGGCTGTGCGGCCGCAATATAGCATCTCAAACAAAATGCACTTGCTCAGGATTACCATTAACTCCAGATCGCCAGCTTGCGCTTTATTGATTTCAACCATAGTAACAATGCCAACGACACTGCCCTTGTCCCGTACTCGACACCCCAGAAAGCGATGGGGGAAAAAAGCGAAGGAACCGAAAATAGGCTTGTCATCATTCAATAATTGGGCAAATATTCCTGCCCTTTCAACTTCCAACAGGTCCTTAAAAACCAAATGCCCCTCCGGAAACAATTTTGCCCAGGTTTCTTCATCTTCCGGTCGGGAATTACTCTTAGCAAGTATTTTCCAACTGGTATCATAAACGAAAATAGGATTATTCATAACCTGAGAAGCTACATTTACAATGTATTGCAAACCACGGCGTTCGATTAAAGCATTCAAAAGCATTGCTTTTTTCTCTGAAAACTCCATAGTGCTTCTCCTATTGGTTAATTAATGTTTAAGCCAACAAAAAATTGCCAAAGCACCACCGGTGCATTAGCCACACACAGGTGGTGCTTTGCTTATATTGAGTTTTTATCGATTAGTTATTTTAGAGGTTGAGCTTTAGGTAAAGTTTTCACATCTGTAGTTTCATTACGTAGAACATTATTGTAAGGGAAACGGGCGACTTTAGCCCGGATTTTCTTTTGGCGGGTACCGGGTTCTCCCCAGACGACAAATACTTCAGTACCAAGCTTTGTATAAGGTGTGTCCAAACAGCACAAGGAAATCATCCGGTGGAAATAAGCGGAGTTTTGACGGCCAAAAGAAATGCCGATTACTTCGCCCTTTTCATTAATAACCTTGTCGTGATGAGGGCCTAGGTAAAAAACATAATCAAGAGGACTTTCTATATACTTATATGGTTCTTCGTCACGAAACTGGGAAGCGAATACATCTGCAATATCATCGGCGTTCCATTCCAGAGTGACTATGCGGCGTTTATCCTCAGCAATGATTTTTTCCAAAGCAGCTCTACCCACGAAATCATGGTCGAATTTAACCCCTTTATGCCAGCCAAACTCATAGGGATTATGGTAGTAATTATTTATATCGTCAGCCGCACTGCCGCGAAGCTGGGGTGAAGGTAGTGAAGCGGTCATTTTTTGAAACTCCATTCCAGGAGCATTTTTAATATATTCTAAGATATCTTTATCTCTGGGTTCGATAAAATGAACTCCATATTGAGGGTAGCCATTTTCTGCATGGTTCATGGGATAGCAATGGGAACCCAATCGACGCAAACCATAAGGCAGACCGACTTCGTAGATGGCTTTGTAAACGACATGAGCATCCTCAATAGCACCATGAACTTCGTAAGAAAGAGTTCCGGCCATGCCTAGACGGGCAATGCGCACATTCTTGCCCGCAATGACAGCATCCATGAAACGGAAGAATTTGAGCTCACGCAGGCTTTGATTGCAAGCAGCTTCCAAGACATCAATGGAGACGGGGCCACCGATTTGGAATAAAAAAACTTTACCAGTCAGGTATTCTTTTTCTACGTCGAATTTACCATATTTACCTGTGTCAAGGTAATAAGGCAGTACAGGAACCATCCAGTAGGTGATTACTTCATCTTCACCGGTGCGCATGATTATACCATCTTGGATAATCCTGCCCTGCTCATCACAGCAAACGCCATGTTTAATTGTGCCGACGGAAAAGTTGTTAAAATTGTTGATACAGACTTTGGAAAGAAACTTAATAATATCCGGGCCTTTAAGTTTGAGTGTATCCGTAGGATTTAATCCGGTATGGAGATAGCATGTCTTTTTCCAGGAAATTGTTTCATCTCGCCAGTCGGTATATTCATAAGGTGCAATGCCGGCAAGAGGAATGAAAGCAGGGCCATAGAGGGGAATAGAATCGTCCATTGGCTCAAACGGGGTGTAACTTAAAGTTTGAAGTTCTTTATTCATGAGTATTCCTCCTAACATTAGATTCTGACTATTGTAACAATCGAAAATTTGATAGCCCAGCAATTGCTTGGCTTAAATCTAAAGTGCAAGGTTTTTAAATTTACGAAACATGTTTCGTAAGTTAAATTTAGCACAATTGTTGTCTGCTGTAATCGTTGATATAATACTTATTAATAAAGTTGTTTTCGGCGAAAATAACCAAATAAATACTTATGTTAAGTGATAAGATATGAACTTAAACATTCATATTATCTTTGATGAGTTAAAGGAGTTTTCCCCACAGTTGATCACCAACAGAGGTACTGATTTAAATCTTCAACAAATCCGGCTGCCGGAAATTTCTAAAGGCTCTTTATCTCAAGAGTATATTTATCTGTTGGAAGCTTCGGCTATAGAAGAACATGTAGGATTATTGCATGATGTAGATCTCATTTCCCTGGGTTATTTGGACCCCAATATCGTAAAAAGTAACAACCTTTCGGTGATAATGCTTCCGGAGGATTATCAAAAGAATACTATTTTTAACAAAGTCCAGGATATCTTTGCCAAGTATGCACAATGGGATTACGGATTGTTGCGAAGCATTGCCGCCCATGAATCTCTACAAAATATTTCCGATCAGGCTGCTTCTGTTTTGGTCAATCCCTTTGCTCTCTTAGATGTTACATTAAAACGAATCCTGAAGGCCGGTAAATTGCCTGAGAATTACAAAGGAAGCATATGGGAGATGGTGATGGAACAAGGATATACGCCCGCTGAAACCTTTTCCCTTTCCGCTGACGAATTGTATTTTTTCCTGCGCCACAATAAGGAACCCTATTTTCCCATAGGCTCTCCTTACACTCAGTATTCTGACTTGATGGCAAATATTTATTTAGATGGCAAACTTCTTGCTTTTATAGCAGCTACCAGTATTAATGGTCCTTTTACACAGGGACAGGTATCCCTATTCCGGCATGTGCGGGACAGGATGGAGCTGGCCATAGTCTCCAGCACGGAATTAAAAGGTTCATCGGAGGTAGTTACCTATTACTTGGAAAAATTGCTTAAAGGCTTTCCGGTTGATGACAAAATTATTAATTATCATTTGCGAGAGCGAGGTTGGCGTATCAATGATAATTTTCGAATCTATACAATTGCTAATGCCAGCGGTAAGGAACTTGACGAAAGCCAGGCAGAGTTTTGTCTTTTTCGCATCAATAAGCTCCAGAAAGATGTAATCAGCTTTACTTATGAAGGTTATATTATCCTCATTACAAGACCAACTGATGAAGAACAAAATAAGGCCTATCAGGAAAAGCTGAAGGATTTATTAGCTAAACTGGGACTTCATTGTGGATGCAGTCAGACTTTCAATCGTTTCAACGATTTGAAATATTATTTTATTCAAAGTAAAGCTGCTCTTTTTGAAGGTGAGAAGCATAATCCGGAGAAGAACCTTTGGAATTTCAGCGACTTCTATTTTCAGCATTTGCTCAGTTCCTTGGACAATTCAACTAGTCTCAAAAGTCTTTGCCATCCAGGTGTTTTGCGTCTTAAAGAGCATGATAACAAGTATGGAACAGATTTTGTGCGCTGTTTGCAAATATATATCTTCCACGGCTGCAATATTGCCCAAACCGCAAAGGACCTTTTTATGCATCGCAACACGCTAAAATACCGGCTTGGGAAAATTGCCGAAATCATTAATATGAATGTCCAAGAACTATCTGAAAATGAAAGAATGCAGCTTTGGTTTTCCTGTCTAATCAGTGGTATCCTGTAATTTTGAAAAACAGAGCAAACTCATCAATCATTAATCTAAAGTACTTTAAGTAAATAACAGGCTAGTTTTGTTTTATTTATAATTAAGACAAAGGAGGACATATTACATGCTCAACTCTTGCGGCACTGCCAAAGCCAATATTATTGCCCAAACTGAAGTAAAAGGAATTCCTCTTTATTTTGGGACCGGAGTTAGCCCTGTTAATTTCCCGGCCCAGTTTTTTGTGGCTTGGGGTAAGGATGCCCTTAAAAACGGCTTGATTCCTACTTATAATAAAGAAGAAAGAGAAACATGGTAGAATCGAAGTGTATCTATTATGGTGATGATTTTATAATAATAGCAGTCCTGAAGGCAGGGGGTTTTGGAAAGAATATTGAAAATTGTGTTGGTGGTAGATTTTAGACATGTTACCTAAAGAGATACAATATTAAAAAATACGTGATACATTCTTCAGGAAGCAGTTGAAAAGTTGGCATGGGAATAAAGCTCTCCCTGGGCGCAGTTTAAAAACTGCGCTTTTTTTGATCCGGCACAAAAAGCCTCACACAAAAATATACTGGATCAATCAGGAGGGGATATTCCATGAAGGGAATTGATGTTAAGAAACTGGAGATACCTGATGAGGTTTTTGACCGGGGTGTTCGCATACTCATGGATATCGTTATGCGTGAGGAGGAGGAACGCAGAAAAGAGAAACTTTCCAAACTGCATGAAAAATTGTCTGTTTCTGCGAAATAACAAATAGCTGAAAGGAGGTGTCCGAAGCCCGTCAAGGGCTTTTTGATTATGGTCGACGATCTAATCCCTGCACACGTTGCCGGGCGGAGACTTACTGTACTGCATGACCCCAAAGAAACCATATCGCAAGAATTCATAAAATATAGGGGGATATATACGGGTATCAACTCCAAAAGAGGCCCAGGCATCAAGTATCGAATATCAGAAGGACTTATTCAAGCAGTGGGCAGAAGTTAATAAATACAACCTGGTCAAAGTATATACTGATATAAAATCAGGAGAGTACAAATATCTCCGCAACGAATTGAACGAAATGCTCAACGACATTAAAAAGGGCAAAATAAAAGGTATAGTTGCCAAAGAAATCTCCCGGACAAGCAGGGATGTGATGGATATACTTGAGCTTAAAAGAGAAATTGCCAGCTATGGCGGTTTTTTATATCTATAAAAGAAAACTATGACAGCCGCACGGATGATGATGAGTTTCTTTTGATACTTCATGCTGCCCTGGCCCAAAAGGAGAGGAAACAAACAGCTGGGCGGGTAAAACTGACCCAGATAATGAAGGCCAAAGAGGGCAAAACCAACTCTCCGAATCCTGCCTATGGCTATATGTTAAGTGAGGATGGACAGCACTATGTAAAAAACCCGGGAACATATCCTGTCCTTCGATTTATTATAGAAAAGTACATAGAAGGCTGGGGACAGTAGAAACTTGCAAAGTATTTAAACAGCAAAGGCATACCTGGCCCTCGGGGGAAAAAGTGGCACACTAACAGTATTAAAACTATAGTGAGCAACCTAGTGTATCTAGGTATTACGATGTATAATATCACAACAACCGTCAGAACTGCTGATGGCAAAAGAAAGCTTGTTGTTCGGCCACGGGAAGAATGGATCATAAGAGAGAACACCCATGAACCCTTGATAACTCAAGAGGAATGGGAAAAAATGCAGCACATAGCTGAACAGCGCAGGAGGAAATATTACCACGAATGGACATGCGAAAAGAAATACCTAGGATCTGCTGTCCTGCGTTGTGCCGAATGTGGGAGCAAAATCTACGGTACAAGAATTAATAAAAAGAAATTGCGTGTAAAACAGGTCGGGTATTACCATCGCTATTTTTGTAACGGGAGAAACGGCAAGTGCCCGCCTCCCATGAAGACTTGGCACATGGAAGAAGTGGACAAAATGATCATTGAACTGGTGAAAGAATTATTTAGCGGCAAAGACCGGCTGATGGTGTCAGTTAGATCATTCTTTCTCCTAGGCCTCCCTGGTTTTCCTTGTAACTTTTTATCTCTACAATTTCCTGTTCCTAAACATCGCTAGTTTTTAATCTTTAAGGTCATTCGACATTACCAATTGATTTCCTGTCATAAAGGACGAAAGATAATCCAAAAAACTTACCCTTCAGCGCGATCCGAACATCAAATATTTCCACTGCCTGTTTCAAAAGAACCGTTTCTTGATTAATTTTTCTAAATTAATTATGTATTCTATAAGAAAATCAAAGCTATCCGGAACTATAAAGAGCAATTTGAAGCTAGAGAAAGTCGGAATTTTTTTAGAAAATTTGAAGTTCGGCGGGACAGGTTGGGTGATCGGGCCGGGCGAGTCAAGCGAGTCAAGGGGACGGTGACTTTGACTCACTGCTGTGTCATGTGTGGATGATGACGCGACCCCCGTCCCCCTGTCACACGGGAAGGGATAAAAAGCCACCATGATCGCGGATCGCACAGCGGGACTTGCCCCCAGCGCGATCAAAAAAAAAAGAGGGAGGGATTTGTTTATCCCTTCTCTCCCTAACAAATAAGCTTTTTTGTAATTCTAAATAATGACAAAGAGGATTAGGTAGTAGATGATCAGCAGGGCAAGCCCTAGGGGCACTCCCAGTCTCGCCCATTCGGAACTGGTAATATTCAGCTTGCCGGCGGAAATGATATTGGGGATGTTTCCCGGGATAAGCATCCCTCCGCTGACCAGCAGTCCCATCAGGATCGCTTCGATCTGTAACCCACTCATAGCTGGGCTGATTTCTGCGGCAGCGAGTGTGGCATTGTCGAGCACCGCAGAGATCATATTGATCCAGTAAAGGATCCGTCCATCCAGATGGATAATATAAGTATCGATCACCGGTTTGAAGCCCTGGCCTAATAGTTCCAGAGCCATGATAAACAGGAAGATCTTCCCTGCTCTAAGCAAAACACCCTTGGTTGTTTCATCTTCAAGATCCTCTGTCTCACGGGTATCATCATCTTTTGTCCTACTTTTTACAGCAAAGCTGCCTAACACTCCAAAAGCGAAAACCCCTGGTATAATGAAAACACCCAACAGTTTCAACAGGTAGAAAAATTGCTCATCGAGTTTAGAGACAACGATTGTGGAGAGGGGTTCACCGATGGGTGTCAGTGCAGCACCCAATCCGATAGAAAAACACCCTATGATGGTGGTATTGATCTTTTCTTTTCTTTGTAGAGGGAGGGCGTTTATTATCTCGGCAAGGATAAGTGCTGAAATGATTGCTGTGATGATACTAGAACAGAGGCCGAGCAATACTACCATAAGAAAGACAAATAGATTGAGAGGTATGTGTTCGAGGATTTTATTGATCCATATGTGAATATTGTTTTGAAAGCGGGCGAAAAGCAGCCCGAAAATTAGAACTGCTGCTGTGATCATATACATCAAGTGATTGGTAATTATTTCATGGATCAATTCCATATTCAAAACTCCGGCGATGATTGTTGCCGCTAGACCCATCACAAAGAGAAAAGGTTCCAGGTTGCGTTCTATTACCTTTACGAAAAACGGTAGGGTTAATACTAGTAGCAGAATTATTAATAGCCCGACTAACAAATGACAGCGCCTCCTTTTAGGACTATAATTAGTGTATATAAGTGAAACTCATTACAACATTTAATTATCATACAGCTTGTACTTTTTTGCAACAATTAATGAAATAAACTTAAAGAGGCAAATGTTGTATCTAGTAGGGGTAGATCAGTGATGCAGAATTTGGAGGTGCTCAAAACGCAATACTTGAAAGTAGACCCCGAATCCCCTGAACCTGAACTGATCAAAAAGGCAGCTGAGGTGATCAAGAGAGGGGGTTTAGTGGCTTTTCCCACAGAGACCGTTTATGGGCTGGGTGCTGATGGGCTCAATGCGGAAGCAGTGGAAAAAATATTCAAGGTTAAAGGAAGGCCCCGGAAAAACCCCTTGATTTTGCACGTTTCCTCACTGGAACAGGCAAAGTCCTTGAGCTTTGCCTGGCCGCAAGCAGCTGATCTCCTGGCGAAAGGCTTTTGGCCGGGGCCTTTAACTTTGATCCTTCCCCGTGCAGAGGGGATCCCTGATGCGGTCACTGCCGGTTTGCCTACTATTGCTCTGCGCTATCCCAGCTGCGGGATTGCCCTTGCTTTAATCAAAGCAAGCGGTGTGCCTATTGCCGCACCCAGTGCCAATCTATCTGGACGCCCCAGCCCTACACGGCCTGAGGATGTTCTTTCGGACCTCAATGGAAAGATCGATATGATCCTGGATGGAGGGCCTGCAGAGGTGGGTGTGGAATCCACTATATTGAGCCTAACTGAGGAGCAGCCGGTTCTCTTGAGGCCCGGTGGTGTAACCAGAGAAGAGATTGAAGAGCTCTTAAACCAAAAGGTTATTGTTCCTGATGCTGTTCTCTCCCCGGACAAGCCTGCTGGGGAAGGTGCAGCTCCCTGTCCTGGGTATTATTTTAAACACTATGCACCTCGGGCTCAGGTGATTATGGTTACCGGGGAGCCGGAGGAACAGGTTGCTAAGGTGGAAAAATACTTGACCCAAAACAGGGGGAAACGAATAGGGGTATTGGCTACCAGTGAAAACTACTCCTTATACCGGAATTTAACTGTCCCCCCTTTTCATATTGCTTTACTGGGGTCAAGATGCTGTACAGAAGAGATCGCCAACCGCCTTTTCAGCGCTTTGCGTGATTGCGATAGGGAAGGGGTTGAGGTGATTTTGGTGGAAACAGTGGCACCTGAAGGTATGGGTTTGGCTGTGATGAACCGTTTGTGCCGTGCTGCTGAACAGAAGAAGATCTGACAGAAGAGAGGTTTCCTGTGTGGATGTTCTATTAACTTATTTCCTTGTTGCAGTAGCTTTGGGGGCTGATGCCTTTTCCCTGGCTCTGGGGTTGGGTATGAACAAACCTTGCCGAGGTTCGATTCTGCGTACATCTCTCTGTGTGGGAGCGTTTCATGTGATCATGCCCCTAGGGGGTATCCTAATAGGTGGGTTGCTGGGAACAGTAATGGGAAATGTGGCGGTTTGGATCGGCGGTACCATCTTGGTTTTATTGGGCTTGAAAATGATCTATGAAGGCTGGCCTTGGCGGAGGGAGGTATTTAGTTTCAAAGATGCTAAAGCAACTCTGCCAGCTCTACAGAAAAGCAATCCATTCTGCTGGGCGGGGATTTTGGGGTTAAGCTGGTGTGTCAGTGTAGATGCTTTTGGTGCAGGGGTAGGTATAGGAGTAACAATCAGCGGGCTTTCCAGTTTCGTGATCATCCTTGGGGTGGTTGCGGCCTTGATGACCGCAGCCGGCCTGCTGCTGGGGAGATGGCTGGGTAATTGGACCGGCAAGTGGGCGGAAATGTTGGGTGGATTGGTGCTGTTTGCTATTGGAATTAAGATGTTTTTCGGATAGAGGGGATCACTTCACTATAAAGAGGGGTGAGAATTTGCGGATTTTATTCGTCTGTACTGGAAATACCTGCCGCAGCCCTATGGCAGAGAAGTTGGCAGCAAAAATGCTGGAACGCCTAAATTTAGGGGATAATATCCAGGTGATGTCTGCAGGGCTGGCTGCTTTGCCTGGAGAACCAGCCAGCTCAGGTGCTTTTGAGGCTCTGCGCAGGGATGGAGTGGATCTATCAGATCACAGAGCAAAACAGCTGACCAAAAGGATGGTAGAGGAGGCGGATTTGATCTTTACCATGACTGCCTCTCAGAAGCGCCATCTGCTGGAGTTATACCCTATGTCCGCAGGAAAGGTGTTTGTGCTCAAGGAATTTGCGGAACGCGGCTATAACCTCGAGTATTCGGAAAAATTGCTTGCTTTGCTGCGGCGGTTAAACGCAAAACAAGAGAGGTTTTGGGAAGCCAACAATGATACTGTGAGGGAGTTAAAAGAGGAGAGAGAGGGCCTTTTGCAGCGTCTCCAGGAGATAGAGGATCAATTGGCAGCCATGGAGGGGTCTTTGGCCAGGGAAATACAGCAGGAGAAAGCGGCTATCAGAAGATTAGAGGAGCAGCTGATGAGATATGACATTACAGATCCTTTCGGGCAGTCTGATGAGGTTTACTACCGCTGTGCTGATGAGATAGCCCAGGCTGTAGAAGGTGTTTGCAGACATCTAGAGAGTGAATATCTGGGAGATTAATTTTATCGATAACAAGGAAATAAAGGATAATATCTCGAATACCTTCACTATTTGTTGCAGGGGTGGTCAAAGTGATCAAAGTTGCAATCGGCAGTGACCA
>JAAYWP010000029.1 GCA_012516535.1 Syntrophomonadaceae bacterium
CAATACTTAATAGGGGTAAAGTAATACCTATGTTTCGTTGCTTAAATGGCCTACGAAATGGAAATGGTGTTTTCTAAAATCCAAAAGTCTATGATGATCTCGAAAAATAATATCCTATAAAAAGTTGACACCGTCCTACTGATCCCCTTTGGTTGACGGCTTTTAAGGTGCTGGTGTATAATGAAGACCATGATAGAATCCTTATTACCATCGAACCAGGGGTATTACTCTATTTGCAGCAATGAGCATAATACTGAACTTGGTCTGTGGGGGGGAGGGAGAAATGGCAATGGCTGAGGTCAGGGTCGGGAAAAACGAATCACTGGATAGTGCATTGCGGCGTTTTAAGCGATCTTGCCAAAAGTCTGGTGTGTTGGTCGAGGTCAGGAAGCGCGAGCATTATGTGAAGCCAAGTGTGCGCAGGAAAAAGAAATCCGAAGCAGCGCGCAAACGCCGCTGGTCCTAACAGGGAGTGGTTTAGATGTCCATAAAGGATCGCCTCTACAAAGATATGAAGGAAGCCATGAAAGCACGTGAAGCAGGTAAATTAAGGCTTGCAGTGATTCGCATGGCCCGTGCCGCCATTAAAAACCGGGAGATAGAACTTGGGCATGAACTCTCAGATGATGAAGTTATAGGAGTTCTGGCCAAGGAGGTAAAGATGCGCCGGGATGCCCTCTCAGATTACCAAAATGCGGGACGGCTGGAGAAAGTGGCGGAACTGGAGGATGAAATCAAGATCCTTGAGGAATACCTTCCCCAACAGATGAGCAAAGATGAGATAATCCAGATGGCACATGAAGTGATAGCTTCTGTGGGCGCAACTAGTGAGCGTGATCTGGGTAAGGTGATGGGCGTCCTGATGCCCAAAGTAAAGGGGCGTGCTGATGGAAGAATGGTTAACCAGATCGTAAGAGAGTTGCTTTGCTCTGAAAAGTAGAATAAGAAGAAATATTGACTTCCACAGGCGGGTTGAAAAGAGCCCGCCTTTTTGTTTGCCTAACAAGCCAGCTCTATTTTTGCTGTCTCTCAGCTGTTCTCTTTCCCACTAACAATGCATAAAGTGGTAAAGAAAGAGAAAGGTGGGATTTTTTTTGTTCAAAGACCGAAAAAAAAGAATGGAGTTTTTGGCTGATTATCTTGAGCTTCCCAAGGACTTGGTGCTGAATTTTCCCAGGATCACACTGTTGGGGAATGTACAGTTGATTATAGAAAACCACCGGGGGATTATGGAATATACAAAAGAAAGGATTCGCATCAGCACCAGCCTTGGTGAACTGGTTATTGATGGGGAAGGGTTGGTTTTGCGCAATATCTTTCCTGATGAAATTGCTATTGACGGTAAAATCGCGTCACTGAAACTTGTGGAGTAAAGGGCTTAAGGGGGGCTGGCTGCTGTGATCATGAGAAAAATCTGGGCTTATTTTTTTGGCTATCTGTCTCTGCTGGTTCAGGGTCCCCACCCTGAGCGTTTTATCAACCTGGCTTTTACCAGGGGTGTTTATCTGTGGGATCTCAATTGGACAAGCCCTGATACCC
Source organism: Syntrophomonadaceae bacterium (assembly GCA_012516535.1). Classification (GTDB taxonomy): domain Bacteria; phylum Bacillota; class DSM-12270; order Thermacetogeniales; family Thermacetogeniaceae; genus DTU068. The sequence continues at coordinate 1,540 of JAAYWP010000029.1, forward strand.
TGATCGTTAAAGTTTATGCCCATTCATTTCGCGCCCTGCGCCATTTAGCCCGTCAGAGCAAATGCCGTATCCGTATTCGCAAAAAGCGGGGATTACCTTTTCTGCTTAACCGTTTCCGGCGCAGGCGCATGTTGCTCTTCGGCGGGTTTGTTTTTGTGCTGCTCCTTTATCTCCTTTCATCATTCATCTGGACTTTGGATATTGAGGGTACCAAGAGGGTCAGTCAAGATAAAATAAGAAGCCTTGCCGCTGAACAGGGTTTAAAACCCGGTAATTTACGCTATCAGGTTGATCGGGATCAGCTTGTGGACCATCTGCTGCGGGAATTGCCTGAGCTCTCCTTTGCGGAAGTGGAGGTCGGCCCCCGTTCCCGGATCAGAATTGTGGAAAAGGTGAGGGTCCCCAAGGGTCAGGGGAACTGTCATATTGTCGCCAAAAAGGATGGTATCATCGATACCGTCCTTGCCTTGACCGGACAACCTATGGTAAAGGAGGGTGATCTGGTAAAGAAAGGGCAGATAATTATTTCTGGGGCGATCTATCCCCCTGAACCTGATCCTGCTCCTAACAATTTGCAGCCACCTGCTCCCAGGAAACCGGTGAGATATGTCCAGGCCCAGGGCATTGTGTACGCCAGGATATGGTACCGCTTCTATGGGGAGGCCCCCCGGGATGAGGTTGTTGAGGAGGAAACAAATAGAACAGTCAGGATATACTGTATTAGGTTGGGCGGTAAAGAGATTACTATCAAAGGGCCTGACCAAATACCATTTAAATATTACCGGACCAAAACCAGCAGGAGTAGATTACCACAATGGAGGACTATAAAAGTACCTGTCGAATTTGTTACAATAGGTGCAGAGGAGATAAAAAGGGTGCGTCTCCAGCGCTCTTTCGAAGAGGCGAAAAAACTGGCTGCTGACCGTGCCAGGGAGCAGGCAGTCAAGAAACTTCCCAAGGGGGCAGAACCGGTCAGCCGCCAATATAAGGTAGTCGGTACAAAGGATGACGACCCTGTCCGGGTGCTGCTTACAGTGGAGACTAAAGAGGAGATCGGAGTGGCCCGGCCCTTTTAAGACCGGTTCAAAAAAAGAGAACAACTAGTAAACAGGGGGTTGAGAAAAAGCTTGACAAGCTCGGCGGAAGCAAAAATTTCGGTTAATGACAACAGTGCTGCGTTTAATCTTTTTGGCAATCTTGACTCTAATCTCAAATTTATTGAAGAGATGTGCGCAACAAATATCATCGCCCGGGGTGATGAGATCCTGATCCGGGGTGAACCGGAGGCTGTCAGAAACACTGTTGCCCTCTTAGAACAGTTGATTGCCTGGAGCAAAGAAGGAAATCCTGTTACGGTCAGCGATATTAACTATGCCTGGCATCTGGTCAAGGATAGTTCCAGAGAAAAACTGGTGGAGATTCGCTCTGAGGTGCTCCTGACCAATCACCGGGGAAAACCTGTGCGGCCAAAGACAGCTGGTCAGGTGCGGTATGTTCGGGCCATCAGGGAAAATGACATGGTTTTTGCTATAGGGCCTGCTGGAACAGGTAAGACCTATTTGGCTGTGGTAATGGCTGTACAGGCCCTTAAAAACAAAAAGGCAAACAGGATTGTGCTGGTGCGCCCTGCAGTAGAGGCCGGGGAGAAACTGGGCTTTCTTCCAGGTGATATCCAGGAAAAAGTTGATCCATACCTGCGCCCGTTGTATGATGGATTATATAATGTGTTGGGTGCTGACCAGGCACAGCGCTATATGGAACGCAATATTGTCGAGGTTGCCCCTCTTGCTTATATGAGGGGCCGAACACTGGATGATTCTTTTGTTATCCTGGACGAAGCACAGAATACTACGCCGGAACAGATGAAGATGTTTTTGACACGTCTTGGTTTTGGTTCTAAAGCAGTGATCACCGGGGATATCACCCAGATCGATCTGCCCAAGGGGCAGTCCTCTGGCCTGGTTGAGGTACAGAAGGTGTTAAGTGATGTGGAGGGTATTGCTTTTGTCTATTTGACCGGGGAAGATGTGATCAGACATCCCCTAGTGCAGAAAGTTATTGAAGCTTATGAACGCTATGAACAGCAGAAAGAATAATCTCCACAACAATATCTAGGAGTGACATTGATGGTGGATTTACAAGATGAGCATTCTCTGTTCCGGCAGTTATGGAGCAAACTAAAAGGGCGGACCTTTCGTCAGCTAGTTTGGGGTGTCTTATTTTTTCTGGCTGTTGCTCTTGTTGTTGGGAGTAATTTTCTCTCAGGTGGATATTCGTTTAAAGAGGGACAGGTCAGTCCTACTAATATATATGCTCCGCGGACCATTGTTTATGTGGATGAGGAGGAAACAGAACGGCTGCGCAATGAAGCTGCCAATCGGGTGGAGAAATCTTATCAGGAAGATGCTGATGCCTTACAGAGGCAGCATGGTTTGGTAAACAGCACTTTTGATAAGATTCGGGAATTGAGGGATGAGGAACTACCTCCTGAAGAGAAGCTTGAGCAGTTGCGCAGCTTTTTAGCCCAAGAAATAGGGGTACCTGTTTCTGATGTGGAGGATATTTCTGATAATTCTCTGACAGCAATGTTGGCAGCCAGTGACCAGGAGTTGGACAATGCCCAGTCTTTAAGCAGAAACCTGATACAGGAGGAACTGCGTTATGGACTGAAGGCTGACGGCTTGAACAGCGCCAGAGACAATCTTGCTTATAAAGTGACAATATCTGATATGCCTGATCAGTGGAAAGCGGTGGTTTCGACAGTACTTGTACATATACTTGAGCCGAACCTGATCTTTGACAATGAAACCTATCAAAGAAGGGTCGAGCAGGCCCGGGCGGATGTGCCTGAGGTGGTGCGCACCTATCAGGCAGGCCAGGTGATTGTCCGTGAAGGGGATATCATCACCGAAGTGGATCTGGCTGTTTTACGACAGTTAGGGTTGATGCAGGGGAGGGCCCTGGGGACACGTTTGGTCGGTGTGCTGCTTTTTGTTTTGGTACTGGGTGGTTTGATCCTTTTTTATCTCGCCAGGTTTCGCAGGGATATCCTGGAGTCTGAACAGCATCTGATTCTATATGGATTGGTATTCACCCTTACCATTCTGGTAGCCAAAGCGATATCTATAATAAACATCAGCACCCAAGCGGAAATCGAATCACTGGTGGGTTATTTGCTACCTGTTGCTGGGGGGGCTGTGTTGATCACTGTTTTGTTTGGCAGAGGGCTGGCGGTTTTTACCTCTTTTCTGTTCAGTATTGTGGTGGGAATGTTAACCGATGGACTGCTCTCTTTTGCTCTTGTAGCCTTTGCTGGCTGTATGGCAGGTATTTTCGGGATTGGGGCCTTTGCCACCCGCTCTGATCTGCTCAGAGGGGGACTGCTTTATATATCACTGGCTAATATGGGGATGATTCTGATCCTGGGCCTGCTCAATGAGACCGCTCCGGGATTGGTCTTAGCAGGAATGGGTATGGGCCTATTGAACGGTATCACTTCTTCTATTTTGGCTTTAGGTTTGCTCCCTTATCTGGAGTCAGCTTTCGGCATTACCAGTACTGTGCGCCTCCTTGAGCTGTCCGATCCAAGCCAACCGCTGCTCAAGCGCCTGTTGTTGGAGGCACCGGGAACATATCACCACAGTATTCTGGTTGGTAATCTGGCAGAGGCTGCTGCAGAGGCAGTTAATGCGGATCCCTTGCTGGTGCGTGTGGGTTCTTATTATCATGATATCGGCAAGCTGAAACGCCCCTATTTCTTTATTGAAAACCAGATGTCCCGGGAAAATCCCCATGACAAAATTGCTCCTAGCTTAAGCACATTGATCATAACCTCCCATGTAAAAGATGGATTAGAACTGGCCCGGGAACATAAACTACCTCCTGAGATTCAGGGGATTATAGAACAGCACCACGGCACCAGCTTGGTGGCCTATTTCTACCAAAAGGCACTGGAAAGCGAACGGCCGGAATTGGTGACAGAAGAGGAATTCCGTTATGATTCTGTAAAACCCCAGACCAGGGAGGCTGCGCTGGTGATGTTGGCAGACAGTGTGGAAGCGGCAATCCGCTCCCTGCAGAAACCGACACCTGGCAGGTTGGAGGGGTTGACCAGAAAGATTATTAAGGAAAAACTGGATGATGGCCAACTGGAAGAGTGTGATTTGACCTTTAAGGATTTGAATAAAATAGCCTCAGCCTTTGTGCGGGTATTGGGAGGGATATTCCACTCCAGGATCGAATACCCGGAGGCTGCCCTGATTACAGAACTGGAAAGGAGAAAATCCAGGGGTGCAGTTGCTAATCAATGAAAGACAGGATCAGATCAACGTCGGTAGTGAGATCAAGGAGTTATTGAAAAGGGCTTTGGAAACAGTACTGGAAGGGGAGGCTTTTTCTCAAGAATTTATCGATGCAGTAGAGGTAAGCCTGGTATTGACCGATGACTCTGAGATAGCGGAGTTGAATAGTTTCTACCGGGGGGTAGAGGGTACTACTGATGTTCTTTCTTTTCCCATGATGGATGATGAGCCATCAGAAGACCCCACAGGAGAGTTCTTGCTGGGGGATATTGTGATCTCTGTACCGCGAGCAAAAACGCAAGCAGAGGAATATGGGCACTCACTGGCAAGGGAGCTGGTCTTTCTGACTGTCCATGGTATGCTACATCTGTTGGGGTATGACCATATGACAGAAGAGGAAGCAGCTATTATGAGGGCTAAGGAAAAAAAGGTGATGAAACAAATAGGCATCGGCAGGTTTGGTGAGAATGGCGAAGCGGAGTTTTAACGAAAGTATGAATGATGCCCTATCAGGTATTAAACATTGTTTGCTGACCCAGAGAAATATAAGGATTCATCTGGTAGCTGCGGTTTTGGTACTGCTGGCCTCCTGGCTGCTGGGTTTGAGCCGGCTGGAGTTGGCTGTGGTGGTCTTTGCCATTGCCCTAGTGCTCACTGCGGAGATGTTTAATACAGCAGTAGAAGAGACCATCGACCTTTATGTTAAAACCTACAGCACCGCTGCCCGGTTGGCCAAACATGTTGCTGCAGGGGCTGTTTTGACCGCTGCCATCTGTGCAGTTGTGATCGGTCTCTTAATTTTTGTACCGCATCTTTATGCCCTTTTCTAACAGGGGTGGTAATTTGGACAAAATCAGTGATGATCATTTGCTTGAATTAGCTAGAAAAGCGTCTTTCAAAGCTCATTCTCCCTATTCCGGTTTTCCTGTGGGAGCTGCTCTTTTGAGCAGGGATGGGGCTGTATTCACCGGATGCAATATAGAAAATGCATCTTATGGTTTAACTATCTGTGCTGAACGGGTGGCACTGTTCAAAGCTGTATCTGAAGGTGTCAAGGATTTTGTTACCCTTGCCCTTTGGGCAGAAAAGCCCTCCTGGCCCTGTGGGGCCTGTCTGCAGTGTTTGGCTGAATTTGCTCCGGACCTGCGGGTGATCCGTCTAGGGGAGGAAGGTGTGGAGGAGCGAGCTCTCAAGGAACTCTTACCCTTAGCTTTTCACCTGCCTGCATCAAGCAGAGGATGAAATGGAATAAAGTGAGGTGTTTTTTATTAAATCGGGTTTTATCAGCATCATCGGTAGGCCTAATGTAGGGAAATCCACACTGCTTAACCAGTTTGTAGGGCGCAAAATAGCCATTGTATCAGATAAGCCGCAGACCACCAGGAACCGCATTCCGGGGATA
>JAAYWP010000030.1 GCA_012516535.1 Syntrophomonadaceae bacterium
CCTTTTTCCGCGATAATCTGCCCATCGACCATCACTTTCTCGATTTCTACCTTTGCCAGATCTTTAAGGAAAAGTATGTCAGCATAGCGGCCCGGAGCAATGGCCCCCAGTTCCTGATCCATGCCGAAACACTCTGCACAATTGATGGTCACTGCTTGGATGGCCTTGATGGGGTTCAGCCCTTCACTGATGGCTCTGCGAACCACATGGTTCAGGTGGCCTGTGGAAAGCAGGGTTTCGGGGTGTACATCATCACTCACTAAAACCGCTCTCCGGCTGTCAATAGCTGTTTCAGTTAGACTTTTCACAGTTGCGGCAACATCATGCCAGGCTGAACCCTCACGCATTTTGGTGTACATTCCCAACCGCAGCCTGTTCAAGGCATCCTCTTTGAGAACAGATTCATGGTCCGATCTGATGCCTGCTGCTGTGTAAGCGGCGACTCCTTGAAAATCGCCTGGCATGGAATAATGGCCTGTGATCGGTTTATGGGCATCTAAAGTTGCTTTCAGTTCTCCATGAACCCCTGGATCACCGGTCAGAACCCCTGGGAAGTTCATCATCTCACCCAGCCCGCAGATGCCCGGCCACTTCATGGCTTCAGCGATTTCCTCAGGGCCGAAAACAGCCCCTGCATCCTCAAAAGCGGGAGCTGCAGGAACGCAGGAGGGCATAGTGGCAAAAACTTTTAAGGGCAGTTGCAGCCCTTCTTCTACCATCAGCCGCACACCTTCCATTCCCAGGACATTGGCGATCTCGTGAGGGTCCATAAATATTCCGGTAGTGCCTAAGGGAAGCACCGCTCTGGCAAACTGGGTGACAGTCACCATGCTGCTCTCTACATGGACATGCCCGTCCAGGAAACCGGGGCTGAGGTAGTAACCGGTGGCATCAATTACATTGGTTGAGGGGCCTATTGTGTGGCTTACATCCCCTACAGTAGCGATCCGGTCTCCTTTGATTGCGATGTCCCAATTCAAAATTTCACCTGTGAAAACATTGATCACCTTTCCACCTTTGATGACCGTGTCTGCTGGTGTCTTCCCAGTTGCTGCTGCGACTAACTCCTGGGTGACCTCGGCAAGGGGCCGTCTGGTTAATGCCATTTGTTACATCTCCTTTTTGGTAATTATTAAGGCTATTTATGGATGCAGATTGGTTTTGCAATACGATCTTTCAAATAATCTGGCTTTTAAATATTGAAAAATACAATCCAACTTGTTCCTTGATTGGTGTTTTTGCACTCTGTTATTATGTTATATTATAATATATACCCTACAAAGCATAGCAAGAGGGATGGTGAGGGCAATTTTTATTATTGACCGTTTTGAAGGGGATTGGGCTGTAATTGAATTTGAAAAAACCACCTTCAACCTGCCAAGGGTTTTGCTACCCTCAGCTGCCAGGGAAGGTGATGTTGTTAGAATAAGCATTACTTTAGATAAAAAGGCTACAGCTGAGAGAAGAGAACGAATAGAGAAATTGATGGATGAGCTTTTTGAAGATTAGCAGAAAAGCAGCTATAGATAAAAAAAGAGCCAAAAAACGGCCCTTTTTTATAGAGAAAGTTTTATAGAAAAAGATTGATCAGCTTTGTGTAACTGATGCACGCACCTGCTGTATATCCTGCGGGTCTGCCGGCTGTGCCGGTTGGTAGTAGCCTTTTTGTTCTGCTATCTGGCATAGTTTGTACTGGAATTGTTCATCTGCATCTCTGGTCTGTTGCAGCATTTGGCGAAGCTGTTGGTTTGAGGTCTGAGCTATTGCATTGGCATAACCGGTCAAACTGCTGTTAACCATGGATAGAACATCATTTACCATGTCTTTTTCCTGCATATTCTTTCACCCCTTATTATTGTAGGAATTGTATAAATTTCTGTTTTGTATTTTCAGCCTGTTGTGCAGCTTGTTGGAACATTTGTTTGATCTGAGGGTCCTGACACTGTTGCGCGTAAGTTTTCAGCTTTTGGGCGGCGGTTTCATGTGAAAAGATCAAATGTCTTACATTTTGCAGTTCTTGCTGGTTCAATTGTGCCATTTATTTTTCCTCCTTTTTGTTGATCTGGTATTAGTTTATCGAGTGTTGATTAATTTATTCATTCCCTGGGTTTGAAACCTTAATTGCCAGGCAGTAAATTATTAGACAGGGACTTTTGTTAAATCAGGGTGGTTAAGCTAAGCTTTAAAAATTTCTAAGAAAGGATGCTGCTAGATGGAGCGGGTTACTATAAAGATCAAGGGTATGAGTTGTGCTGCCTGTTCTGCCCGGATAGAAAAAGTGCTCAGCAAAATGCCGGGAGTAAGCCATGCCCAGGTTAATCTTGCATTGGAACAGGCTGTTGTCGAATATGACCCGCAAGCTGTTAAAGCTATGGATCTTGTTGAAAAAATTGAGCGCTTGGGCTATTCGGTAGTTCCCGAGCGGGTAGAGATTAAAGTTCAGGGGATGAACTGTGCGGCATGTGTTTCCAGAGTAGAAAAAAAGCTGCAAAAGATTAATGGTGTTCAGGAAGCCGTTGTCAACCTGGCTACAGAAAAAGCGGTGGTCAAATATCTGCCTGCTGTAGTAAAGCCTGAAGACCTTGCCGCTGCAATAAGCAGTATCGGATATGGGGCACAGCTGCAGACCGATCTGGCAGAGGGCACTGGTCAAGTATCAGAGCCTGCCGAGTTGGGGCAAAGAAAAAGGCTCTTAGTGTTTTCCGCATTTTTGTCTTTTCCTTTTTTGGTGATTATGTTAGAGCATTTATTTGGCCTGTCTCTTCCTGTTTGGCTGACCTCCTACACCACACAACTCTTGCTGGCTACCCCAGTGCAGTTTATCGCTGGGTTTCCTTTTTATAAAGGAGCCTTTACAGCGCTGCGGGGCGGCAGCGCCAATATGGATGTGCTGGTGGCCTTGGGCACCAGTGCTGCCTACTTTTACAGTCTGATCATCGGGCTTGTTGACCCCCATGCCCATCTCTATTTTGAAGCCAGTGCTGTTTTGATTACCCTGATTTTGCTGGGCAAGTATTTGGAATCAATGGCTAAGGGCAGGACCTCAGAGGCCATCAGAAAGCTGATGGGGCTGCAGCCCAAAACCGCCCGGGTGATCAGAGATGGGAAGGAGCTGGAAATCGATATTTCTGAAGTGGTTGTGGGTGATCTGGTAGTGGTGCGTCCCGGTGAACGGATCCCGGTGGATGGAGTGGTTAGAGAAGGTTATTCATCTGTGGATGAATCGATGCTGACCGGGGAGAGTGTGCCTGTAGATAAACAGGTAGGGGATCTGGTGACCGGTGCTACGGTCAATAAGTTCGGCTCCATTAAGTTTGAGGCAACACAAGTGGGAAGGGATACTGTACTAGCCCAAATCATACGGGTGGTTCAAGAGGCTCAAGGCTCAAAGGCACCTATCCAGCGGCTGGCTGATGTTGTGGCAGGTTATTTTGTGCCTGCTGTGGTGGTGATCGCTTTAGGCACATTTGCTCTGTGGTATTGGGTTTTGGATGCAGGTAATTTGTCAAGGGCCTTGATCAATGCCACTGCTGTGCTGGTGATCGCCTGCCCCTGTGCCATGGGCTTGGCTACACCTACCTCTATTATGGTGGGAACAGGACGAGGAGCGGAAAATGGGATCCTGATCAGGGGGGGAGAGCATCTTGAGCGCACTCACCGGGTGGACACAGTGGTATTGGACAAGACCGGCACAATCACCAAGGGAGAGCTGGAGATTACAGATATCATAACTGCTAAAGAGTTTGCCGGTCGTGAGGAGAAACTCTTGGAGTGGGCAGCTGCGGCAGAGAAGCTGTCAGAGCATCCGGTAGCTAAAGCCATAGTAGAGGGGGTTCTAAATCGTTTGCCCGGTTTAGGCATACCCGATCCGCAGGAATTCAGTGCAGTGCCCGGCAAGGGGGTAAAGGCTGTCATAGATGATAGTGTGATTTTCCTGGGCAACCGCAGGTATCTGCAGGAGCAGGGGGTGGATGTGGAACCCCTGCTGCCGGCTCTGGAAAGACTGGAAAGTGAGGGAAAGACCACGATTTTGATGGCGGTTGATCAAACTCCGGCTGCGGTGATAGGGGTTGCTGATACAGTTAAGGAACATGCGGCAGAAGCCGTCCAGGAATTAAAAACTCTCGGCATTGATGTCTGGATGATCACCGGCGATAATAAGCGCACTGCGACAGCCATTGCCCAACAGGTAGGTATTGAGCATGTGATGGCAGAGGTACTGCCTGAGGATAAAGCCGATCAGATAAAAAAACTGCGGGAGCAGGGCAGGGTTGTAGCTATGGTAGGGGATGGGATCAATGACGCCCCGGCACTGGCAACTGCTGATGTGGGAATAGCTATGGGCACCGGAACTGACATTGCCATGGAAGCAGCAGATATTACACTGATGGGTGGGGATCTTCGAGCTATCGCTACAGCTATCAAACTCAGCAAAGCCACCATGCGCAATATCAAGCAGAACCTCTTCTGGGCCTTTTTCTATAATACTGTTGGTATTCCGGTGGCAGCCGCAGGATTATTGAGTCCGGTAGTAGCCGGTGGCGCTATGGCTTTGAGTTCTGTGTTTGTAGTCAGCAATGCTCTGCGCTTGAAGCGGGTGCGTCTTGCCTGAAAGAGGGGATTGCCATTACATCTTCATAGCCGGAACAAACTGATAAATAGGACTTTCACCGCTTGATGGTGGAATAGAGATGAGGGAACTGCAATGGGTGAGGGGTTTATCTATTTTGACAATGCAGCAATAACATGGCCAAAACCTGAACAGGTTTACCAAGCAGTAGACAAAACCATGAGGGAGAGTTGTGCGAATCCTGGCCGTTCTTCTCATCAGATGTCGCTCAAAGCCGAGCGAATTGTGGAGGAGGCAAGGCAGGCAAAGACTGTTCCGGTACTAACCAATGGCCAAACTGCTCAATATTGCAGTGTAAGGCAATAAAGCAAGCCTGGCACCGGGTGTTTTTTATTTTGACCATAAGGATTTCAATGGGATTGACAGCCCTGGGAAATCTGGATGCTCTACAGTCTCTTCCTCCATACCTGATGCAACCAGGGCATATAAGCCATCATGCAAGGCAAAGCATTCCAGGGTTTTTTGCTGTGGATCAACCAGCCAATAGTGTTTTACTTCAGCTTTTTGATAGATCCGCATTTTTTGCAGCCGGTCCTTTCTGGCACTGGAAGGGGACATAATCTCAACCACCAGTACAGGTGACCCATCGATCCGGGCTTCTTTCACAATCACTTGCTGTTCCCCTGATACATAAAACAGATCCGGCTGGACTACGTTGAATTCAAGTGGGGTGACATCCAGGGGTGCATCGAAGACCTCTCCTTCTGGGTCAACCTTCTCAAAATAATCTTCTAGAAACCTTTGCAGTTTGCGGGAAACGCGCTGGTGTATAACACTAGGGGATGGTTCTTTGATCAACATGCCATCGAGAATCTCAAAACGGTAGCCCGGTTCTTCCGGTATCTCCAGGTAGTCCTGGTATGTGAGTTTTTTGGTTGGTTTGCTTTCATATGGGGCGCTTTTTTCCTTCACCTGCTTACTATTTAGGGCATTGATTACATCATCCAGTTTATAGCGGTATTGTCTGTTACCCAGCTCGATGTAGGGTATTTTATTCTCTCTGGTGTACCTCCAAATCGTTTCCACAGAGAGATCCAAGGCTTCAGCCAGAGCCTGGGCAGTAATTAATTCCTTATCCATTAACACAACAACCTCCTTTTCGCCACTGACACTGGTGACAAGGATATTGTTTACACCTCAATTATAATCAAACTGTAAACAATGATCAACTAAAACTAACTAAAGTTGACTAAAACCAACTGAAACCTATCGGGGATGAAGGCTGAACAATGTTGGGTGTGACAGGGGTGTGACAGGGGGACGGGGTTACTGTCAGTGACAGGGGGACGGGGTTACTGTCACAAGGGTGTGACAGGGAAAGCACAGGGACGGTTTTTTGACTCATTCTTAGTCACGTGAGTCAAGCCACCGTCCCCCTGAATCACTGACTCAGGATCGCGCGGGGGGACAGTCCCGGTGATCGGTCCGTTTGGTGTTAAGAGTTTTCAGGGTAGTGAAGAAGTTGTACAATAGAAGAAACTGATAATTATATTATGCATCAATCATGACAGGGGGATCTAAATGGAGTACAGAAGACTTGGAAAAACGGAGCTTAAAGTATCTGTAATAGGTTTTGGCGGAATTCCTGTACAGCGGATCGATGCAGCCAGTGCAGAAAAGGTTGTCAACCGCGCCATAGAATTAGGTATCAATTTTTTTGATACTGCTAGAGGCTATACAGATAGCGAAGAAAAATTAGGTGCAGTACTGAAAAAACACCGGGATAAGGTGATAATAGCTACCAAATCCATGGCCAGAGATAAAAAAGGGATGGCAGAGGAGATAGATAAAAGCCTGATGACCATGGGTATGGATTATATTGATCTTTATCAATTGCATAATGTCAAAGATAAAGGAACCCTGGAGCAGGTATTAGGAGCAGATGGAGCTCTAGCCGCTTTAAAAGAGGCAAAGGAAAAGGGAAAGATCAGGCATATAGGGGTTACAGGTCATATCAAGGCAATTTTGCTCGAAATATTAAAAACCGGGGAGATAGAAACAGTACAGTTCCCCTTCAATCCGGTAGAGATAGATGGTGCCCAGGATGTTTTTGAACTGGCACAAAAAATGGATGCTGGAGTCATTGTTATGAAACCCATGGCTGGAGGAGCACTGACAAACGCCAATTTGACCTTGCGGTATATTCTAGAACATCCGGTCAGTGTTGCAATACCGGGTATGGATTCTCTGGAGCAGGTGGAAGAGAACGCAACAGTGGGAAATGAGCCGAGGGCTTTAACTGATCAAGAGAGGGAGGAGTTGGCTCGATCAGTAGAGAAACTGGGTACCAGTTTCTGCAGGCGCTGTGAGTACTGCCTTCCCTGCCAGCAGGGGATCGATATCCCATCGGTGTTCCTTTTTGATGGTTATTATACCAGGTATGATCTGAAAGATTGGGCGAAAGGGCGCTACCAGGCGATGGAGGTCAAAGCTGATTCATGTTTGGAATGCGGAGAGTGTGAGGAGCGCTGTCCCTACAACCTGCCGATCCGGGAGATGTTAAAGGAAGCAGCAGAGAGGTTGGGGAAATAAAAAATCAACATGGCTTTATGAAAATACTAATGAACTTGTATACATGAAAAAACCCGCCTTTATAGGTGTGGTTTTTTTATTTCGTAGCATTTATAATGTTTTGCACCATACATTCATATCCTGACGGTTCTCCAGTTGAAACAACAATCTATCCTCCCGTTTGCCACTTGTTATTCGTAGCTGTTATGCAGGAAAAGCCAGAAATTCTATCTAATTGAATAGCGAACAGGAATTTTATTGAGGAGGTCCTGAGGATGCCTTCACATCTGGGCTGGGTTGATTTTACAGAGGCTGACCGCCAGCGGATGCTGGATGTGATTAGTCTTTTCCGTGAGCAAGATACTTTGGATGA
>JAAYWP010000031.1 GCA_012516535.1 Syntrophomonadaceae bacterium
AAGCTGTGCAATTTATTCATAGGGATCTTCCTTCCATTGACCAATGACACTTTTGCATAAAAAAGAAATCAATAATCCAGTCATTAACCTTGCAGGTAAATATCAATATTATAAGAGAATGTTGTTTAGTGAATAAATTGCACCATTGCAACTATGACTGCTATATAGAAAAAACATCAGCATTTACTGTGATCTTGGATAAAAATCATTCTGAATGTATGAGGCGACATTGTTTTTTTTCTACAAAATACTCACTCGTTCCTTCTATTTTTCATGCTGTATTTTTATCATAGGGCGGGTAATCCTATGCCCGCTCATCACAAATGGAAGAGGAATTCAAATATTCCAGATAAAGGGTGCACACTCCACCACAGACCATCTCCAGTTCGATGAGTTCCGTCTCCCAGAGGATCGACTCCTTCTTTTTCATGACCTCCAGGGCTTTGTTTATAGCCCTGTACTCCAATTCTCCGCCACCGATGGTCCCCTTTATTTTTCCATCAGGGTAAACCAGCATTTTGGCGCCAGCTTTTCTAGGGGTAGAGCCCTTGGTAGAACACAGTGTGACAAGTACTGCCTCTTCTCCTCTCCGGTATAGATCAACGATCTCTTTAAGTAGACCTTCCATAAAACTGTTCCTCCTATTGTTCACTATTCATTCATAGAGCTTCCCTTCCGAAACAGAGCAAGCCATCTATGCATTGGACGAGCGGTCTACCGCTTCCCCCGTTTTCCAGGGCAACCATCTGCGCCAGGATACTGAGAGCGATCTCCTCAGGCCTTTGGCCTCCTAAGTCCAGTCCGATAGGTGCTGCCACCTTTTCTAGTGTCTCCCTGCTGACACCCTCATTGAGCAAAATACGAAAATTATTTCTCACCTTTCTCTTGCTGCCGATCATACCTATATAGCGGGCATTAGTGTGAATTACATTTCTAAGACACATTAGGTCATATGCATGGCCCCTGGTAACAATGACAATACTGGTCATGCCATTAATTCCCCTTTTAAATTCCTTATTGTGCAGAACTTCTTCAAAGGGAGCACAGATCAGTTTGTCAGCCCGGGGGAACCGTTCTTTACTGACCAACTCCTGACGGTCATCCACAACCACTGTCTGATAGCCAAGTATCGATGCTATCTCTACTAGAGGTACAGCCACATGCCCCGCACCAAATACTATAAGCTTCTTCTGCGGAAGAAAGGACTCTTCAAGCACTTTTATCATCTTGCCTTTTTCATTCAGCTGCAGTTGAATTATGCCTGTAGATGGAGCAGACTGTGATAATAGCCTTTCAGCACGAGCTATCATTTGGTGGTCAAAAGAGCTTAAGCCCAGTGTCCCATAAGCAAAACCCTCTGACAAGACCAGGAGGTGGGAGCCATTGTTCAGTTGCCAGTCAGAGGGAAAATCCACTAGAGTGTAGAGAGTACACGGTTTCTCTTGTTCCAGTTCCTGCTGCAGCATCCGGTAGATCAACTGGTTCAGCCTGTGTGTATCCAACACACCTTTTTGCTGCAGGGTAGAGATGGCCTCCAGCACCCCTCTGCCTACTGCATGTGCTTTATCTGTAACTTTATATACAATTTCTCTGTTTATTTCCGGGTGGATATCTCCCAGTTTTGCCCCTCTTTCAACTTTCAGGCCGCTTTTTAATAAGCCGCGCACTGTACCATTGATGGTGGCTAGGACCGGTTGGTCACCTACATAACCTATAAGATCACCTTTATTCACCTGATCACCGATCTTCATTACTGCTGTAAAGATACCCTCTGTACTAGCTCGTAAGACCCTTTCCACTGTATAGCCATTAACATCACCGGGAATACCTGTATTGGGAAGGGCTGCTCCTTTATATATCGGTTTGCCCATGCTGCTGCCCCTTTTAGTTTCGATGACAGCATGCACATCCAACCCTGCCTCATATCCAGGCCCTAAGGAGATCACAATTCCTGCATCATTCATGCTTGTCCCCATATTTTTCTTGGTCATGGCAGCATCGATATAGATCAGTGGAGGGTGCTCTTTCAGGGTCTTTCCCTGTGGATCCACCAGGACAGCAACCTCCCCACGGGCTGCTATCTCTTGCGCTTCTTTAAAGTCCCCTGCTAAACGGCCATTGACTCCCTCTATTGTTATTTCTCCTTCATAGACAGCTTCAGCAAAAGATACCTTTCTCCGGACACAGGTGGGTTGGGGAACCTCAGTCATTACTACGAGAAATCCTGCTTTAATTAGAGTTAATGCAACCCCGCTGGCCAGATCCCCTGCTCCTTTGATTAATACATAGTTTAGCACGGTCTGCTCCTCCCACATAAGTTTGTTCGCTGTTTCCATCCGATATATGCCAAGGAATATAACAGATAATGACTAAAAAAGGTTTCAAGCATTAATGCCTGAAACCCTTTTTATTGATTTATGGTGTCGGAGGCGGGACTTGAACCCGCACGGTTGTACCACACGCCCCTCAAACGTGCGCGTCTGCCAATTCCGCCACTCCGACAATTTAACAGTACTCTAGTATTATAAAAAGAAACCTTACTTTTGTCAATATAAGAGCCTATAGACTGATATCCCCCTCTTAGCAGCCAGAGCAACCGCTGCAGCTGCCACGGGAACAGCTACCAGAAGCAGCGGATCCCGCACCATCACCACCAGAACTACCCTTAATAAAAGATATACCGGTAAAAAGCTGCTGCAGGTTCCCGCTGTGGCAGGAAGGACAAACAGCCTTTAATCGATCTGATACTGTAGTAAACTGTGAAAACCTGTGTCCACAGTTTTTACATTCAAAGTCATAGGTCGGCAATCCCGGCCACCTCCTTCTTTTAATTATTGTATTACTAGTTTTCTGTTATGTAAAGTATAGCTATGTAAATCTCTTTTTTCTACATAAGACACTCAATTACCTACAAAAATTGTACACTGCCTGTGTAAATCTACCGCTCTGTTTTTTGCTCTACTGCCGGGAAATAAACCTCAAAAGTGCTTCCCCTCCCTGGTTTGCTTATAACATTAACCCATCCTTCATGTGCTTTTACTATTCCGTAAACAACAGATAATCCCATACCTGTTCCCTTATTCACTTCCTTGGTTGTAAAGAAAGGTTCAAAAAGATGGTTGAGCATCTTTTCTTCAATACCCAAACCCCTGTCTATAACAGATAGACAAACATAATAACAGAAATGGGGCTTTTGGACATCCGGTGGGGGTGTAACTTGATCGTATTTTATATTGGCTGTTTTTATTGTGAGCTGTCCACCATCAGGCATAGCATCTCTGGCATTAAGAACAAGGTTCATGATCACCTGATTTATGCTGTTGCCATCTGCATAGATCATCCGTAGATCCGGATCCAGTTCAAGCTTGACTTCGATATTATCTTTGCTCAGATAATTTAAAACATTCTGCAGGCTTACAATATTATGATTGATATTGATCATAGTTTTAAACTGGGGTTGTTTCCCGCCGAAAATCATGAGTTGACGGGTGAGATTTGATGAGTATTCTGCTGCTTTGCGAATTTTTAATAAAATACTATCCAGGTTTATCTTAGCGGGATTTGCTTTAAACAGGTCAATACATGCCTGAATAATGGTCATTTGATTATTGATATCATGTGCCATTCCCCCGGCAAGCTGGCCGATAGCATCCATTTTTTGGACCTCCAGCAACTGCCTTTGCATAATGTTCAGTTTGTCATAAGTGTGTATTACTTCTGTCAAAAAACGAATGTTCTCTAAAGCTAAGGATACATAAAAAACAATACGATCGGCAAATGCCTGTTTAGCATGAGGAAACCCATCAACTTGTGAAGAAAAAAGAGAAATAACCCCAAAAAGCTTTGTTCTGTAATAGACTGGAATCAAATAACAGGAACGAATTGTTTGTTCTAAATCGAAATAAATCCACCTGGTTTCAGAAAAAATATCGGGGATGTACAAAGGTTCTCGTGTTTCAGCTACCCTACCCACAAGACCTCTTTCCTCCCCTAATTTGAAATCATTTCTTAGATTGCTAATAAAACTTTTACATTTACCCAGTGATTTTATTAAAGATAGGGATTGTGTGGACTCATTATAACCATAATACGCTCCATCTGCTTCTGTCAGCTGACAAATCAGATCCAAAAATCGTTCAGCAAGCAACTGTTCGTACTCTGGAATCCGCAGGCAAACACCCAACTCATCGAGATCGTGGATTTCATTAAGCTGGTCCGGAGATATTAATGCTTCTCCCAGTGCAGTATACATGATTTGATAGATGCTTTCCATGGCCTGCATTTCTTTTTTTCGTGTTTTTTCTGCTGTTATATCTTCGCAGTAAACAACAAAATAAGGGTTACTATTATTCTTTCCCTTGATTGACGAAAGGTACAACCGACCCCAAACCGACTCACCATCCCTGCGCCTGAACCTTTTTTCAACACTATAACTGTTACACCCAGCATTACCCAAGGCCACATTTATATTTTCGTCATTTTCTTCTGCTAATGATAGTAGATTTCTTCCCACCAACTCCTCCTGACAAAACCCCAGAAAGTTACAAAAGTTTTCACTTATGATCACTATGTTGCCATTTTCCTTTAATAGAGCAAAAGACACAACATTATTACTAATAATTGAACGAAAGATTGACTCGAAAATTCCGTTTTCATCAAAGTACAGGTATGAGGCATTATCACCAAGCCAACTTAGGGCAAGACTATTAAAATAATTGTACACTTTATATTTCCTCCAATTGCTTGTCTCTTATTTTTTTATAGAGCAGCGAGATATATCACAACTCGAAAGATTTCTACATCCGCTTTAATATTCCTGCCCTGTAATTTTATTTTTTTATTGGCATTTTACGACATACCATTCAGAAAATTCTTTTGCCCCTGGACATTCTGCAATAGATACCCATAATCGCTTATTTCAGGATCAAAGAGCCTTTCCCAACTGTATTTAACATCCCCTGCCAGTATCAGGATCGCTGCCGCAGCCAGGCAGCAGCATAGCTGATAGCCCAACTCCTTTTTACTAAGGTCCATAAAAATACCCCCTTCATCGTTACCATATTGTGGTACATACTATGAAGGGGGAATGCACACTTATGACTTTATTTCATCCTAACAAGCCGCTCATTAGGCGTCTTTCCCGGTATCCGTCCCCTCTTGGTCAAGGGTTGTCCATTGACCTCCTTCAAATCTAGGGTCATATCAATAGGGCTGGCCCCAGAAATATAACTGCCCACACCAAAGGCATCTGCCCCGGCTTCGCTTAACATGCGGACCCGTTCCGGGTTGAGCCCGCCGGAAACAAATATACTTACATGATCAAATCCTTTTTGATCGAGTCGGGCTCTGATCTCCTTAACCAACTCCGGAGTAACACCACCCCGTTCACCTGGTGTGTCAAGACGGACCCCGGCTAAATCCTTGCCTAAAGCTTCAGCAACCCTTAGGGCTTCTTCTGCTTCATCTTTAAAGGTATCGACCAGCACTGTGCGTGGTGCATCGGGCGGCATCAATTCATTATAGGCCTGAGCAGCTTTGACAGTGTCGCCGATAATTAAAATCATGGCATGGGGTATGGTCCCTTGGGGCTCACGCCCAGCAAGTTTAGCACCTAAAATACAGCTAGCCCCATCACACCCACCTATGATCGCCGCCCTTTCCATTGCTGGAGCCACCGCTGGATGGATGTGGCGTGCGCCAAAACAGAGCACCGGTTTGCCCCCGGCAGCTTCTTTGACCTCCCGTGCGGCTGTTGCCCAACCTGAGGAACTGGCTAGAAAGCCGAGCAGCGGTGTTTCAAAAATACCAAACTCCCCATAGGGACCAGTGATCCGCAGCACAACCTCTTTAGCCTGCATATCTGCTCCTTCTGGGAGAGCCCAGATCTCAACATTTTTATCAGCCAATAGATTCATAACCTCTTTAATACCTGCAAAAATTCCATCTCTACGGCAAAAAACCTCTGCTGTAACCGGGGTATCCACCAGATCCAACTTATGCAAAATTTCATGAGTCCTCACAAAATAGATATCAGATGTGGCCCCTGAAAGGATCTCTTCCGGTGTGGCGGAAAAAAATTTGCGTCCCGATTCTATTTTAAGTTCTGCCACCTCGGCCACTGATTGAATTTGGGATTTTTCCACCCCTATACCTCCTTAACAGCTATACTTCTCTATCAACAGCATACGATATTCATCAAAACCTGCTGGGACTTTTGATTTTCGACAATGGTTCCTAAATTTAATTCTCCAGGGATTACTTTGTTTCCTTTTTTTGATCATAAAGGTAAAGATAAATTTCATAATCCCTGCGGACTGATTTGACATAGGCCCTGGTCTCTGGGAAGGGGATATTATTTAAATCCTGAAAGGTACCCTTCCACTTTCCGGTCTCCAACCAGTCTTTGACATTTCCTCTGCCGGCATTATAAGCAGCTAAGGCCACCACTATGTTCCCATCAAATTCCCGGAGGAGATCTTTTAAGTACCAGCCACCGATGGATAAATTGACCTCCGGTTGATAGAGCATATCCGGCTGAAAGCCCTTAAAACCCATCTGCCGGGCAGCCCAACTGGCAGTTTCAGGCATGATCTGCATCAGACCTATAGCTCCAGCATCTGAACGGGCCAGGGGGTTAAAAGCGCTTTCTACTCTGGCAATAGCCGCCAAGAGATAGGGATCCACTCCATGGGTCACTCCCACCTGGACCATCTCCTCTTGATAGGGCCAGGGATAAAAGACCCTCCAAAACCACTTGGCCTGCAGTAAGTAAACAATAGCCATTAGTATTAAAAGGATAATTAATAACAGGCGCCATCGCCTGATGTTAATAACAAACATATCAAACCTGCCTTGTAACGATCTCTCAAGGCTGATTCCAGAGGGAAGACCAGATTTTCTCCAGCTGGTCCTTGGTTTCCTGTAGTGTGCCGCTATTATCGATGACCCGGTCCGCTTTTTTCAGCTTTTCCTCCAGAGGCATCTGAGCCTCAATTCTGAGCTTTGCTTCTCTAACCGACAGCTTATCCCTATCCATCAGCCTCTGAAGCTGTAGCTCCGGCTCTACTGCCACCACCCATACCTCATCAACCATATGCTCCAACCCCAGTTCCAGAAGAAGGGGCGCTTCCAAAACTAAAACCCCCTCACCTGAGGCACGGTGTTCTGCTAACAGCTTTTCTATCTCTGCAATAATATAAGGATGTGTTATTTTATTCAATCTATCCAGTTTCGCGGGATCGGAAAAAACAATTTCACCCAGCTTTTTTCTGTTTATTGTTCCATCTTTATTCAAAATGCTTTCCTGAAATTCATCAACTATCTGCCGCCAGGCCGGCAGACCGGGTTCAACCACCTGGCGGGAAATAAGATCAGCGCTGATCACCTTTGCCCCTAATTCTTTGAGCATCGCGCTGACAGCGCTTTTGCCACTGGCAATTCCACCGGTTAAGCCGATCACAGATACCATAGTAACCCCCGATCAGATGATCTTGATAAAGCCCACTAAACAGAGCAGAGCACCTGCCAAAAACTGCCCCTGAGACCTGAGCCAATAGCAGGAAGACAAACCTCCCAGTTTAACCCCCAACAGCAGAGAACACTGCTGAAATAAACCGATCAGCAAAACAGCTTGCATTCCACCGCAGCCGGCCATCGCTGCACCAAAAACAGCCCCTAAAGCATCTAAAGAAAGAGCAAAAGCCAGCAGCAGAGATTCTTTGATACTGATCACCCCAGAAGCATCCAGATCAGCGGCTACAGGTTCTTCGCAGATCTGAACTATGATCGCCAAAGAGGCCAATCGCAATTCCGCGATCTTTTTTACCCTTTCCTCTTCTCCAGTATCTTTCTTGTCCTTGCTCCTTGGCTTAAAAAGCCAATAAAGGCCTATGCAGATTAAAATCAATCCACCCAGCTTTTCACCCCATACTGCTGGGAGCAGTTCCGCCACAACACTGCCGCAGAGGACCGAAGTACCCACAATAAACATGGAAGCAAGCAACAATACAGCATAGGACAGCAAAGGGATCTTTATCTTACGCAGGCCATAAATAAAGCCTGCACTGGCAGCATCTAAACTCAAGGCGGCTGCTAAAAAAATTAGAGTACTGATATCCACAATCCAATTCCACCTCCACCCATCAACTTATTAGATAGGTGTAAAGGTGGTGTTTGGAAGTTTCTCCTGCACTAATCCTGACAGATCTTACAATAATATGAACTGCGCCCACCCTGCTTTATCCTGATGATGGGATGGCCGCAAAGGGGGCAGGGTTCCCCTTCTCTTCCATGAACCCTGCGGTGGTGTTGATACTCGCCGGGGTTTCCGTCACCATCCACATAATCCCTCAGGCTTGTACCGCGCAGTTTGACAGCTGTAGAGAGAACCTCCCGCACCGCATGATACAGCCTTTCTTTTTCCTGCAATCGCAGAGAATCCACCCCCCGTTCCGGGTGAATCCCCGCTTTCCAAAGGATCTCATTGGCATATATATTGCCGATCCCTGCTATAAAGGATTGGTTGAGCAGAACTCCCTTGACCTGCCCGTGCCTTCTTTCCAATCTTTTTATAAAAAGATCCAGGGTCAGTTTAGGATCAAGAGCGTCAGGCCCTAAAATACAAAGGGGTGGAAAAGAATCCAATTCATCACAGCTGATGAGGTACATTGTTCCGAATTTGCGGACATCCTGAAAGTGAATCTCTTTACCTTCATCCAGCTGAAAGATAACACAGGTATAGCGGTCAGGCGGCACAGATGAATCTTTGAAGAGCAAGCGCCCGGTCATGCGCAGGTGAACAACCAACATCAGCGAAAAGGAAAGCTCGAACAGCAGGTACTTTCCGTGACGGTTGATATCTTTTATCTGCTGCCCTTCAAGGCAGCGGGTAAAAGCGGCTGCATCAGGCTTTTTAATGGTCTTTTCATTAATAACAGTGACCCGATTTATTTTCCGGCCCAAAACTTTCGGTTTTAATGAGCGCAGGACTGTTTCCACTTCAGGCAGTTCAGGCAATTCAATCAACACTTTCCATATCATTCCAGTTGTGGCCGATTTCAATGCTGACCTTTAAGGGAACAATAAGCTCGATTACATTTTCCATCCCACTGCGCACAAGAGGAATAAGGATATCAACTTCCTCAGGGGGCAACTCAAACACCAGTTCATCATGGACCTGTAGCAGCAGGTGTGCCCGCAACCCCATTCCCTTCAACTCCCGAGAGATATTGATCATGGCTAGCTTGATAATATCAGCAGCACTTCCCTGGATCGGTGTGTTGAAGGCTGTTCTCTCTCCAAAGGCACGTACATTCCTGTTACTGCTCAGCAGATCGGGCAGGTACCTGCGCCTCTTTAAAATGGTCTGCACATAGCCCTTTTCCCTTGCCTCAATAACTGTTTGCTCCATAAAGCGCTTCACACCCGGGTATTGCTGGAAATAGTTTTCGATATAGAGAGCAGCCTCTTCCCTGCTGACACCCACATCCCTGGCCAGGCCGTAATCGGTAATCCCGTAGATAATACCGAAGTTGATCCCTTTTGCCTTCCTTCTCAGATCAGGGGTGACATCCTCAGGCGCAACCCCAAAAATCTTGGCTGCAGTCCTGGTGTGAATATCCTCTCCCTGCTGAAAATCAGCGATCAAATGGGGATCCATGGACATATGAGCCATTACTCTCAGTTCGATCTGGGAGTAATCTGCTGCCATCAACAGCCAGCCCTTTTGAGATGGAATAAAAGCCTTTCTGATCTTTCTGCCCAGTTCATCCCGTATAGGTATGTTCTGTAAATTCGGTTCAGTACTGCTCAGCCTTCCGGTGGCAGTGATGGTCTGATTGAATGTTGTATGTATCCTCCCGGTTTTTTTATTGACCATATTTATTAGGCCATCGATATATGTGGATTTCAATTTAGCAAGCTGCCGGTATTCCAGAACTTTTCTGGGAATCTCGTGATAAACAGATAGTTTTTCCAAAACCTCAGCATCTGTACTATACCCTGTTTTGGTTTTCTTGATAACAGGCAGTTTCAACTTTTCAAAAAGTATATGCCCCAGCTGGCGTGAGGAATTGATGTTAAACCCTTCCCCAGCCAGAGCGTAAATCTCTCCGGTTAAATCCAGCAGGTATTTCTGTACTTCCTCTGACATCTCTTTCAGAAGATCAGTATCCACTTTAATCCCCTGAAGCTCCATATCTGTCAAAACCGCAGATAAAGGCAGTTCCAGTTCTGCAAACAGTTCATAAAGGTCATCTTTCTCCAGTGCCTCCCTTAGCACCGGCCATAGTTTTTTGATAACTAATGCCCGCTGAGCCATGCCTGACTCATCCTCAGCAAAGGTTACCACTTGGTTGAGATGCTTGAGGGCAATCTCTGATAGATTAGGGTTTGACAGGGAAGAATTTAAAAGATGAGCAGCCAGCATCGTATCAGCTGTAACCCCTGTCAGAGAGATGTTGTGCCTTTTACATATGATCATCTCTGCTTTGGCATCATGGCACCATTTTTCAATTTTCTGATTCCCCATAACTGAATTCAAAAATTCAACCATCTGGTCCCTTTCTTCAGGGTCAGTAGGAAAAACAACTGTTGCACAGCTGTCCCCCCAAGCCAGACCCAAGGCAGACAAAGGGGCATCATGGGGGGGTACTCCCTCCTGCTGCATATAGAAGGCAAAACCTTTCTCTTTTGTCAGCTGTTCAGTTATTTCTTTTAATTCAGCAGCTGATTTTACTAAACCATAGTTTTTACAGGCATCAGGGGTGGAAATAGCTTGCATTGGTGCATCCTGCTGGATGCTCTTCAGCATTGACCTGAACTCAAGCTGCTGAAAAAGGTCGATCAAAGCCTCATAATCCGGTTCCTCTACCTTTAATTCGGAAAAATCCACCTTAACAGGGGCATCCAAGGCAATAGTAGCCAGCTTTTTACTGAGCAGAGCCTGTTCTTCATATTCCTTGAGCCTTGATGCAACTTTTGCAGGCAGCTGATCCAGATTGCTATAACACTCCTCTATAGTGGGAAACTGATTGAGCAGCTTAACTGCGGTTTTTGTTCCAATACCCGGCACTCCGGGGATGTTGTCACTCTGGTCACCTTTCAGGCCTTTCAGATCAGGTATCTGGCTGGGCAAAACACCATACTTCTCCTTAACAATCCCAGGTGTAAAACACTCCAGGTCGCTGATACCCTTGCGGGTGATCAAAGCTTTCGTTTTATCTGATACCAGCTGCAAAAGGTCCCGGTCCCCGGATACAATTAAAACCTCCAAATCCCTCTTTTCAGCAGCCCTGACCACAACTCCGATTAAATCATCAGCCTCATATCCATCAAGCTCCAAAATAGGTATATTGAAAGCCTTGAGCACCTTTTTAATCAGCGGAAACTGAGGCCGCAGTTCATCTGGTGTGCTTTTACGGTTGGCTTTATAGGCACTATAGTCCTTGTTCCTGAAAGTTATGCGTCCGGCATCAAAGGCAACAGCCAAATAGTCAGGCTCTTCCTGCCGGATTATCTTTTGTAACATTGTTGTAAAACCATAAACTGCATTTGTGAAATGCCCAGTGGTTGTGCTCAGCAGCGGTAGAGCATAAAAAGCACGATAAGCCAAACTGTTACCATCAAGAATAACAAGCTTACTCATCAGAGCCCCCCTCAATTATAGTGATCATCCCTTTATTATCGTCAACAGTAAAGTTTGTCTCTAACTCTGAACAGAGCTTTTTCAATTTTTGTAATATCCGCTCCCCATCAGCTTTTTCAGCTGGTCGGGGCTGGGCATCGATAATCATAACAGGGATTACTTCTGCTTTTTCTATTTTTATATCCTTGATAATTATCTTCATGAGAACTGTTTCCTGGCACTTAGGCCGCCGCTGTTTATCAAAAACAAAATTTCCTAAACTGTAAGCGATCAAAGAATCCTTATAAACCTCCATTCCCTGCAGACAATGGGGATGATGGCCAAGGACCAACTTGGCTCCAGCATCCACCAACCTGTGGGCAATATCCCTCTGCACATCCAGGGGGTAATCGGAGTATTCAGTACCCCAGTGCAGAGAAACAGCGATCAGATCCACATTACCTTTCAGGGCAGCAACCGCTTCCACCAACTGATCCGGGTCCAATTTCTGCACCCCCGGCCGGTCCTCTCTAGCTTCAAAGGTGCGCGGATAGCTGTAATCCCAAAAGATATCAGCCATTTCTGTGGCGGCAATAAAGGCGATCTTATATCCATTAACCTCTTTAATCACAGGCTGAACCGCCTCTTCCAAATCCTTACCTGCGCCAACAGGGTCAATCCCCTGCTCTCGTAAATATTCCATAGTATCCAACAGAGCAGGAGATTCAAAATCAAGGATGTGGTTATTGGCGAGGCTCAGCACATCAAAACCCGCCTCTTTCAAGGCTGCAGCTGCCTTTGGATCACCGCGCAGCCAGATCCCCTTCCCTGGTATGGGAGTGCCCTGTCGGGAAAGGGGTGATTCAAGATTGCCAAAGGTAAGATCCGCAGATTTAAGATAAGGAGCCATTTGTTCAAAGGGATAAAACATACCATTTTGAGACATGGCTGTAGCAACTCCACGGCCTAGCATCACATCACCGCAGACAACCATGGACCACTCTTTAGGGACTGCTGGCGGCTGCTGAGCATGCTGCTGCTCCTGCTGGTCCTGCTTGTCCACAGGTTGAGTGTTATTCCACCATCCCTGTCCCACATAGAACACTGCAGACAGCACAAGCAGAAGAACTACAACCCCAAAAAAGAACCTAATCCTATTATTACCTTTCCTGCGCCCCACAGCCGACCCCTCCAAATAATAAAAATATAGTTCAATTATAACAGATCACTATTAAAAAAAAATATTAACTGGCTTGATAAAAAAAGAGCTCCCTTTGAGCTCCTTTTCTATAATAATCCTATTTTTATATTTTATCCTCTTCCAAACTGTCTAAGATATGCAGCAGAGTCTCTTCATCGGGAATATCCAGCATCCCCTTCTTAGCTTCCTTGCGCAGCTCAGCGGGCAAGCTGTCTACCCTGATTTTGGTCACCCTCACAATCCCGCCATCGACTCCAACAGGACCCCTTACCACAGCCACAAACCCACCTTTTTCCCCCAAGTGAGTTAAAACAGAACACTTTTGACAAAGATCCTCTAAGGTCCGGGACACAGCCACCTGCTCCCTTTCATAGCGGGAGCGCCATCCCTCTTGAGGAAGAAACTGAGCCCGCAGATCCCGCAGGTTTGAAACTTTTAAGTCCACTGCTGTTGTTTCAGTTTGTTCTTGATGACCGCACAAAGTGTACTCAGTTTTGACCAAGATATTCGTACCATCTGGAAAAGGACGCCTGGCAACCAGCTGTTCCTGCCAGAGGTAATAGATAGCTGCACAAACAACAGCCAGCAGTAAAAGTAACAAGAGGCGGTAATACTTTTTACCCATTCTCAAACACCCTTTAATAGGTTTTACTTATAAATATTACCAAGCCCCTTGTATTTATGTATCACATTATCATTATTTTTGATCATTCCCCTATTTCCTGGAGCACTTCATCGGGAATATCAAAATTTGCATAAACCTGCTGTGTATCATCATGCTCCTCCAGCGCATCCATCAAATTCAGCACTTTCTCTGCGGTATCCTTATCGTTAACAGAGACTGTAGAATTGGGTATCATAGTAACCTCTGCGGTTGCATACTTGATATTTTGTTCAGTAAGGAAATCTTTAATCCTATCCAGCTCATCGGGTGCAGTGACCACCTCGATGCTGTCCTCTTCCTCTCTCACATCTTCAGCACCCTCTTCGATCAGGAGGAGCAGCAATTCCTCAGGATCCATAGACAATGATTCTTTAGAAAGTGTGATTAAACCTTTACGGTCAAACATCCAGGCCACACAGCCTGCTTCCCCTAAACTGCCGCCGTGTCGGGAAAACAAATGTCGTAATTCGGGAGCAGTGCGGTTGCGGTTGTCAGTGACGGCTACCAGCAGAACAGCTACACCACCTGCAGCATACCCCTCATAGGTGACTTCCTCATAATTAACCCCTTCCAGTTCACCAGTTGCTTTGGCAATAAGACGATTGATATTGTCCATAGGCATGTTGGCAGCTCTTGCTCTGGCTATTGCTGCTCTCAAAAGGGGGTTAGCATCTGGATCACCACCCCGGCGAGCAGCAACCAAAATCTCCTTACCCAGTTTGGTAAAGAGGCGGCCGCGCTGTGCATCTACCTTTGCTTTACGATGTTTGATATTTGCCCATTTAGAATGGCCAGCCAAATAAATCACCTACTCTCTAAAAATCTGGAATCGACGGTGTCCGTCGTTTGTGCTCACTGCACATTTTCATCCGCTCGATTTTTTCCTTCACATCTGGAGGGACTTTTTCCCCCAGAAGGTAATGATCCAACATCGCATAAGAGATTCCCATTTCCTCTTCATCTGTTTGGTTTTCCCACAAACCGGCACTGGGAGGCTTATTAATAATCTTTTCAGGCACCTGAAGGTAGGCGGCCAGTTCTTTTACCTGGCTTTTAAGTAAATTCCCCAGAGGTATCAAATCACTTCCCCCATCACCGTGCTTTGTGAAATACCCAACAGTATACTCGGATCTGTTGGTGCCCCCGATTACTAAATAATTATAGAGACCTGCATAGTAATAAAGAACGATCATGCGCAAACGAGGTTTGATATTAGCCAACAGCAATTTATTCTGCTGTTCACCATCAGAACAAAGAAGCTTTTTCAGGTCGTCAAAAACATGATCTAGATAAATAACCTTTGTCTTCAGCTGAAAAGCATCTGCAACAAGCCTGGCATCTGCTATATCCTGCTCCAGACTATGGCAGGGCAAAATAAGTGCAAGGGAGGTATCGGGGAAGGCCCTTTTACAGAGTGCTCCCACTAAGGCAGAATCCACACCACCGCTTAAGCCGTAAACAACCCCTTTTGCCCCTGCTTCTAGGGTCTTGCTTCTGATCCAGGAAACAAGAGCATCAACTGTCTCTGACAGTTCCTTATTTTGCATTAAAAACACCTCATATGAATTTTAGCAGAACACAAGTTTCACCGCAATGAACGATCCTTCTGCTGGTCATACTCCAAGAGGGCATTTTTCACTGCTGTTTTAATGATATAATAAAAAACATAAAGTCCTAATCCTATTAAGACCAGTTGCACCAGTGCCCCCAGCAAATGAACACCCCCTTATTACAAAGCTATCAATTCTATATCTCCAACAGCTCCCAGGTGTTCCCCAAGGATAACCACTGCCCCTTTAACACCCCTGATGCTACAAACTTTCTGCAGAGCAGGGGTAAAATCCTTTTCAGAGTGAACTAAATTCCCTAAAGTCGTGGCAGCAGCATCAGCAAGAGCAGAACTGGAACTGATCACAACCGCTGCATCAGCTCGACCGAAGCTCAAAGAAGGGCCTACTGTGGCAGAGGAGGTGCAGACACCACAGCCTGATGGATGTGGTGGGATTTTGATGCCTACCTTTCCTGAAAGGAGAGACTTTCCGGCAAAAATACCGACCTGGATGGGGTGACTGGTATTGAAGTATATATCACCGCCATTTTCCACAATAAGCTCTTTCACACTGCGCATCAACCGGCGCCCAATAATCTCTGCGACTGCTCCTGCAACAGCAGCCATAGGGCCCACACCTGCCCGTTTGGCAGCAGCAGCCATCAGTCTGGCGATGTGGGGTGCGCCAGGAAGGAGATGATGGGGGAGCAGTGTGCGCTGAAATACCTGATCCCGAAGAATATAACTCTCCAGTTTTTCACGAATTTCAACCAGATGTGAGTAGGCAGCCTTTTTTAATTCAGGACAGTAGCTGTCCTCATCAACACTGATCAACAGGTCTGACTCTTTGAACGAAACAGGGAAGGAGACCATCCCCTTCCCATCGATCATTTTTCGGTAGGTGCGGCTGCGGTACTCCATCTTTTAAAAACGCACCTCCACCGCCCTGGCCATACAAACGTCAAGACAGCTCTCACAAACAATACACTTAGAACCATCAAAATCCACTAACCTATCCTGAAGATCCATTTTCAGAGCACCTGTAGGACAGAAGGAGGTGCATGCACCACACTGCAAGCAGCGGTCTTTGTTCCAGAAGATGGTGCCGCTTAATGGTGCAACATCAACACCTGTGCTTTTCAGATATTCCAATCCCCGGTTATAATTCTCAGAATCACCGCTCAGTTCGAGCACAACATATCCCTCTTGATGGGGATTGATATCTGCTTTCAGAATATTGATCACCAGATCATAGTCCTTTACCAAATGATAGATAACAGGCTGATCCACAAGAGCGGAGGAAAAACGAAGCACATATTTATTGGCAACCAAAGCTATCCCTCCTTTAGCTGTTATTCCTTATTTCAATGGATTTGAGCTCGATCCCCGCTTCGACAGATGGCAGCAGTTGTACCGGTTCAGTCAAAAGGAAACTGCCATTGCTGATCCATTCCTTGAGGATCTGGGCAATTTCCCTGGCTTTAGCATAACTGGAAAGGGGTGTTGTAGGCACATCTTTACCCTGGAGCTTGATAACCCCTGATCTGAGTTCTGCATAACTCACTTTCCCTAAAACCTCAGGCTTCCTTTCCGGGTAAGCGCTGCTATAATCAACAACTGTTGTATAGATTTCGGCATCTGTCACAGCGGTACTGACCAGTATTTCCTCATTAAGGATGGGAATAGGAACACCGATGCCAACCGCCAAACTGGCACCATAGCCCAGGAAGCTGACACCCCGCAGCCAATTAGGGCTCATCTGCTTCAGGTCACCGATCAGGGCCAGTGTGCCGGCACCAGTAGTGGGTACTCCATTCTCCCCTCTGGCTACAGAGGGGTTGTGCTGGGTGCCGTGCCAGGCAACATAACCAATGCCTCCACCAAGAAATACCCGGGTCCCTATACCGATTGTTCGATAATAGGGGTCATTTAGCAGAGGGCTCAGCTGTCCGGATGTAGAATAACTGGCATTACCCATCCTGGGCTTGAGCACACCCATATATGTATAAATAGTTTTATTTGATGTATTCACAGCAACCCCATAATTCTGGTATGCATTGCGGGGATTAAAGAGAATGGCTTCATTAATGTCCTGCAGCGTAATCCAAGTTTCAAGATGACGGCGGGGATAGCAGTCAGTCCCATATCCTGAAGCCTCCAGTTTCACCTTTTTGCCCGCTACCAGGTCCTCTATGACATGCCCCCCACCATATAAAAACTTGCCCGGATGAATCCTGTTCTCAGGATCGCTTTCCGGAAGGGCTGTAGCTCCTATATAGGCATCTACTGCTGCTATGCCGGCATAAGCAGGGACACCATTCAGGTTAGCCTTATTCATTTTGATCCGCGGCTTGGAATGTCCAAAATTGAGAAAGGCGCCGCTGGAACACATGGTTCCAAAGGTACCTGTAGTGACAACATCTATTTCCTGGGCAGCTCTCTTTACCCCTTTCTCTTTGACAATATCGATAATTTCCTCTGCGGTCACCACTACTGCTTTCCCCTGTTTAACTTTCTCATTAATTTCTGCGATAGTCCTTTCCACTGTCAACTGTTCTTAGCACCTCCTGTTTCTCCCGAAAAATATAACAAAAAAAACCCCCCTGAGAGTTGGAGGTCATGTATTAAGTGCCCTCTCTTATCTCCCAGAATCCAATGTTCTGCGGGAATTAGCACCTTGTCCCTCATACAAGGACCGGTTGCCGGGTTTCATTGGGCCCGTCCCTCCACCACTCTTGATAAGAGATCCTATTCTATTATATTAAACTCTATTAAATTACTGGCGAAAACAATATCACAATCAATAAACCCTGTCAAGTTATTTCTTTGCCGGTTCCTCTTCCGCCCCTTTAACGGCCTCTTCTAACTGTTCGGTGGTCTCTGTGGAAGCCTTGCGAAATTCCCTGATCGTTTTACCCAGAGATTTCCCTACTTCCGGCAGTTTGCCAGGGCCAAAAATAATCAAAACAACAGCAAGAATCGCAATAAGTTCCCATGGGCCTATACTTGGTAATAATGCGAACATAACATCGCCTCCTTTAAATCCAACACTGTTTATTCATGTTCTCTATAGAGTTCGAAAATTCCTGCGGTAATATTAATCAATTTCTTCTAGAATAATCTTATGATCAACCAGGGCCAGTTCTTTGATCCTGGCATTAATTATTAAGCGGCGGCCGAAAATATCTTCTAAGAGCAAACCCTGTTCATGATGAGTGACGCGATCAACATTTTCAAATATCTTTTCCTCGTTATCCCCCTTTAATAAATAGGCATGTGCCTCACACATTTTTCATACCTCCTCAACTTTTTTTAAATAATCCACTAGTTTGTCTATCAGATGGGGAAGGGGTTCCTGCTGCACACCTATGATTTCCACTCTGTTCCTGGATATGGGAAGCACCACTTTTAAAGCTTTGCATTTGCTGATCGCTGCTGCCATAGCTGGGGTCAACTCCCCTAGCATAGAGTTGGCTACCAGAATTGATAAAGAACCTGTTACCACATCAACCTCTTCTACAGTATTGATAATGGCGTTTTCTCCTGTTGCTCCTTCATTGGCCCCTGCCTTCAGCATCATTGATGTAGCAACACTATTGGTACCCAGAGCGATAATCTCTACTTTAGGCCCCATTTCCCGCCTGATCTTTTCAGTAATATGCTTGCCAATACCGCCACCCTGCCCATCGATCACAGCGATCCTCATAGATCAGCCTCCCTGGAAACCAGTTCCACACCAAGGGTCTTCTCCATTTCCTGTAGGGCAAATTGATGTGCCTGCTCATCAAAAGATGCCACACCATCTTTGAGGACCTTCACCTTATAGTGGCGCATCCGGGCGTCTGCAGCTGTATATAATACGCAGATATTAGTACAAACCCCGGTCAGCACCAATTCTCCAACCCCTAATTCTCTCAAAGTGAGATCCAGATCAGTGCCGAAGAAACCGCTGTAGCGCCTTTTCGGAATAATTATCTCACCTTCCTGAGGGGCCAACTCTGCGCAGATTTCTCCTCCTTCAGTCCCCGCCAGGCAGTGGCTGGGGAACATCTCAAACTCGCTGTCAGTGCTGGTGTGCTGATCACAAAGGTAAATCACAGGCCACTTCTCGTGCCGAGCCTTTTCTAAAACATCAGCAATAACAGGGATCACCTGTTTTGCCCCATCCCCCACATAAAGTGCTCCGCCTTCTTTAACAAAATCATTGAGCATATCAATAATAACCAGTGCCTTTTTCTCCATTAGTGACACCTTCCTTTAATAATACCCAAGGTCCTACCTGATATCAATCTGCCTTTATGGAATCAAACATAAAGTTAAACAATCACAGGAGAAATTCCTGCTTATAAGCTATACAATTTTTCTGACCGCAGATCCTCAGCACAGCATCTCAATAGTTCACCTACACCCCAGGCCTGAGCGAAAGCACCCCGCGGTATAAAAGGGTGATCACCCTCAAAGATCTCTGATACTGTACCGATTCCGTGCTGACGCAGGTGATCCTTGAAAGGTGCTATCAGCAGATGTGCGATAGTGCTTCTTTCTTGGGAATCAAGCACCTTCATACATGCGGTTACAAAATGGCCTAACAACCAACTCCAGACAGTTCCCTGATGATAGGCTCCATCACGCCTGTACTGATCCCCCCCATAATCACCCCGAAAATCCTGATCATCAGGAGACAGTGATCTGAGACCATAAACCGCATACAGTTTCTCAAAAGTGCGCATCACCACAGAGCGGGCTTTGGGAAGAGGTAATGGTGAATAGGGAAGACTGACTGCGATGATCTGATTGGGCCTTAAATGAGGGTCTTTATTACTTTCCTCGATCACATCATAAAGGTACCCGCCCTCTTCATACCAAAAAAGATCCACAAAACTTCGGCCTGCTATTGCTGCCAACTCACCATAATCATCCCTATTGTTCATAGCCACAGCCAGCTCAGACATCAGCATCAAGGCATTGTACCAAAGGGCATTTACCTCTACCGGTTTCCCCTGGCGCGGTGTTACCACCCAATCCCCAACCTTGGCATCCATCCAGGTCAGCTGCAGCCCCGAAGAGCCAGCCCTGATTAAACCGTCTTGCTCCATTCCGATTCCGTACCTGGTTCCATCCCGGTAGCAGCAGATAATCTCCTGCATGGTCTTCCAGAGATGGTTTTTGACAAAAGCATAATCCTTAGTATAAGCCAAGTATTTTTGTACAGCATAAATGAACCACAAAGAGGCATCAACAGTATTATAAAGGGGTTCCTCCCCATCAGTAAACATATTGGGAACCAGCCCCTCTTTTGTATGCTCTGCAAAAGTAGCCAGGATATCTCTGGCATCCTGGAATCGGCGGGTGCAAAGGGTCAATCCCGGCAGGGCAATCATGGCATCCCTTCCCCAGTCATTAAACCAGGGGTAACCGGCTATAATGCTTTTCCTGCCGGTAGAAGCCCTGTAGACGATAAAATCATCAGCAGCCAGCACCAACTTTTGAATAAAATCATCTCTGCAACCTGCCTGTTCTAGAAGCTGCTGCTGGCGCTCTTTTTCCCTTTTCATACAGGCGTCGTAATCAAAATCTTTAACTTCTTCAGTAGACACAACGATTGAAAATTCCTCAGACTTATTAAAATTTTTATAGAAATATCCTGGTATATGGTGGTCTTCATAACAGGGCAAGCCGCGGTAGTCCTCTATTAAGTAGTACATCCCTCTATACCAGGAAGGATCGCTTTTATAGCTTAATTGATCAAAGACCATATAGATATGCGGTGATTCTTTGTAGGGTTCTACCTTCAGCTGTTTCCCCTCTATTAACTCTTGCTGGAAGGGCCATTGGTTTTCCCTGGTAATATAGTGAAAATCCCGGCAGTTGAGAAGAGGAAATATATAAAGGGAAATCTCTTTTTGAAAGGGATTGATGACTTTATAGTGCACCACAGTGGTGTTCTCCCCATGAACCATAAGAATAGTCTTGATCAGAAAAACACCTTCCATCTGATAGGTATAAGTGGGAAAAGGATAGCGCTCAAAACGCTGCAGATACACATAACCCCGCTGGGCATAACCATCTCTCACCTGATTGGTTCCCAGCACATAAAGCTGATCATCAATATAAAGGTCCTCATCCAGCTTGGCCACCAACAGCCTCCGGTCAACAGGAGGATTTAAGGAAGCAACCAGCAAACCATGATAGCGCCTTGTGTTCAGTCCGATAATGGTCGAAGAAGCAAAGCCTCCGATCCCATTTGTCAACAACCATTCCTGCTTGGGGAAAGTTTTATGGTGAACCTCATCAGCAATCAGTTCATTCTTACCAAAACTTAGTTCCACTACTGCCACCACCGATTTTTTTACTTATATTCTTTGTTTATTAAGAAACCATATTCAGCAACATGGGAAACAAGGGGAAGCAAGGGGACGTTCTTTTTGCTTCGTTTTTGCTTGATTAGTCAACCGATGGTGACAGGGGAACGGAGGTGGCGTCACTCAAAACCAATTTCAGCTTCGTGTACTATTGATAGTAACGGCAATTAACCTTCACCATTGTTAACAATATTACTCTTTTGATTAACCATATAACAGCGGTGAGTCAAAGTCACCGTCCCCTTGACTCATGATCGGGGTAAATAAATAAGGAGCACCTTTAGTGCTCCTTTTAAATTAACTCTGGCAGCGACCTACTCTCCCGGAAACCCAGTACCATCGGCGCTGGAGGGCTTAACTGCCGTGTTCGGGATGGGAACGGGTGTTGCCCC
>JAAYWP010000003.1 GCA_012516535.1 Syntrophomonadaceae bacterium
GTGAAGAACTTCCGAGTGAATCAAAGTAACCGTCCCCTTGACTCACAAAAGTATAAAACTAACGAACCGCCCTTTCAGTGAATCAAAGTGCCTATCCCCCTGGCTCACCTAGCTACTCTCCCTTTATAACAGCATGAGTCAAAGTCACCGTCCCCCTGACTCATTATAACAGCATGAGTCAAAGTCACCGTCCCCCTGACTCATCCGACCCCCGTCTCCTTGTCACGCTAACTGACCAGGACCGATCAGGGGGAAAGTCCCTCCTTACGAGGTGGCTACGGATAATGAGCACACCTAATACTACGAGCGAGCCAGGGATAGTCCCTTCTCGCGAGGTGCCTGCCACTTAACGTTCTTTTTATCTCAACCCGATTAATCTATTGTTTGGCCGGTAACTAATGATAGAAAGAAACACCTCACCCGTCAAAAAAGGCATGCCTCTAATATAAGGCAGGATTTTCCAATTATATGTCGAATTAGCTATTATAGAACAGGTGCTAGCAAGCCAAAAAGATTTCTTTTGCTTTGGCAGATAGGTATCTTGCACAGGGAAAATGGGGGAAGCAATGCGGCGAATTAGAGGATACCTTTGTCCAATTTGCAAAACAGTCAATCCTAAAGAGACCAAATACTGCTTAAATTGTGGCCATTGGCTTTTGGATACGATTCACGAAGCAAAACCGGTTACTA
Source organism: Syntrophomonadaceae bacterium (assembly GCA_012516535.1). Lineage (GTDB taxonomy): Bacteria > Bacillota > DSM-12270 > Thermacetogeniales > Thermacetogeniaceae > DTU068. The sequence continues at coordinate 691 of JAAYWP010000003.1, forward strand.
ATTTCAGTTATAAAGAACTGAATAATATTCATTCAGTGGTAAGCTGGAAAAATGTACTGGCTGCTTTTGTATTAATCATTATTATAATTGCTGTTGTTATACCTCGTTCTATAACAATGCCAACTCTAGTATATCCCGCTGTTGTACCTCGTTCTATTACAATACCAAATCTGGAGTATCCCACGAGTATCCCTACTGAATCTAAGGACTTTACTTGGGATTACCAGGGCAAGACTTATCATTGGCATGTGGAAATACCCTTGGATCTTCTGGATTATGACCGCCAGATTGCAAATGTTATTCAAAAATATGCAGAGGCAGGCGAATTTGAACGGCAAGCCCTGTATATGATGATGTCTAGTGCTAAAAAAGAGTATATCAAAGCCGCATCAAACTATAACTATATTCCCTGGATTAAAGAGGAATCTAATTATCAATTTGTTGGCTATATTGCCGAGTGGCTTAACATGCAGGCTGAAAAAGAAAATTTTGATTCAGTTCAAAAAGTTGAGTTTGTGCAATGCTTTGTCGGAGGAGCCATTCCTTATCAGGTTACTCCTGGCTTGCAATTTCCGGCCCATACTTTAGCTGAAACGGGCAAATGCAGTGATAAAGCTATTTTGGCCGCAGCGATTTTAAGCAATATGGGATATAAAACAGCACTTTTTAATTTTGAAGCCCAAAACCACATGACACTTGGAGTTGCTCTGGACAATACTCCATGTTATGCGCCGGCCATTGGCTATGAATACAACGGTATAAAGTATTACTTTCTGGAAGTAACTAGTCCAGGTTGGCAGCTAGGGCAGCCCAGCAACGGTTTCGAAACAGTAGAACCGGATTTAATTTTACCGGTTAATTAAAATGACCCCACACTCGGTGTCACGTTCACTCGGTGCCCGTTCACTCGGTGCCAGGCTTGCGTTTTTGCTTTATTTTTCAGACCTCTGACTTCCTGCTTCTGACCTCTATTTCAGCCAGGCTTGCTTTTTTGCTTTATTTAACAGCCTGTCCGTAGTTAACACCGGGGTGTATTGCCGACTATTTTCCAACGACCAACCACTAACCACCAACGACCAAATTGACCGCGCGATCACCCAACCTGTCCCACCGCGCCATCTTGAGTCAAAGTCACCGTCCCCCTGACTCATCCCCCTGACTCATCTGGAACTGTATGCCACAGTGCACTTTATTGCAAGTTCAAAGATGCATGCATATGGACAGGCAGGAGAGGTTGTTATAAATGATGTTATAAAAGCCAAAGGTCGCAAGTTTACACCAGAACAAATCAAGAACGCGTATAATGATCTCATTAATCAAGGTTGGTTGAATCAGGAATAGGTAAGTGTGGACCGATCAGTGGGACTGTCCCCCCGCGCGATCAGGGGGACAGGTTGACTGATCGGACCGATCACAGGGACAGGCCCCCCGCGCGGTCGAGGGGACAGGTTGTTGCACGACTTATAATCAACGACCAACTATGATGACACGACCCCCGTCCCCTTGTCACACTCATCCCCGTGAGTCAAAGTCACCGACCCCCTGACTCACGCCCCCAAAAAGAACGTCCCCGTGCTTCCGAAAGGAAGCAAAAAGAACGTCCCCCCGCTTCCCAAAAGAACGTCCCCCCGCTTCCCCCGCTTCCCGCTCCCCCGCTTCCTCGTCCCTGTGTCACCAGCCCCTCTGCTGCACTTCATTCATAACCATATTGAGCCAAAAGCTCATCTGCCAAACTATGCAGGTGTTGTTTGTAATAATAAGGTTCCCGGCAGGCTGCTTCAAAGATAGGAAGTTGCTGCGGCCAGTGCTTTTTGAACACTGCTCTCAGGTTGGATACGGCCGCTGGGTAGAAGTTGAGGGGGTCATAGTCTATTTCATGGACTCCGGCTGCTGCAGCTTTCTTCATTATTGAGGACAGGTTTTCTCTGGTATCGGTGATGCCGGGTACTACCGGGGCGATAAAAACCCATGTTTTGATCCCGGCTGCTGCCAGTTGGGCAAGTGCCTGCAGCCGTCTATCAGGGGAGGGGGCACCGGGCTCAAGCAGTTTTGCCACATAGGGGTTCATAGTGGTAATTGTCAAGCCTACTTTCACCTGGGGCAGTTTTTTCAAGAGATCCAAATCACGCAGCACAAGGTCTGATTTGGTGAGAATATTGACCGACAAATCTGTGCCTGTGAGCAGTTCCAGACAGGAGCGGGTCAGCCGGTATTTCCGTTCCACCGGTTGGTAGGGGTCAGTAACACTGGACAGGGTAACACAGCCCTGTTTTTTTCTTTTCAGTGATGCCTGCAGCCGTTCGGCAAAATTAACCTTGATCTGCACAAACGAACCCCATTCAGCTGAAATATTGCAGAACTTCTTCATAAAACTGGCATAGCAATAAAGGCAGCCGTGGCTGCACCCTGTATATGGATTAAGGCAGTAATCGATCCCCGGAATCCCGCATCTGTTGAGAGCTGTGCGGCATTCCTTTTCGGTGATCAGCACAAAAGTTTACCCCTTTCGATCTCGGCATGCGTCAGTAAATCAAAACAGTAATGCATCGCGGCCATTTATGTATAGGGGTTCAATTTTTTCGCTGAGGTGTTCTTTATAGAATATATGTAAGCCCCTATTCACCTGTATCCGATCATTAGCTTTAACTACAAGTGCGTTTTATAGAAATATGTGAGCTTCTGGTGAAATACTTGAAGCTTTGAATATGGATGGTATTTTCAACCAAGAATTTGTGTGATGAAAAGCTGAGTTGTTGGCATGACCCCATCAAACTGACAGGGAGGTTTTTATTAATTCGCTCCTCAGCCTCTATATTTAATAAAACCTCCGATTAAACCCAATAAAGCAAATATTGTATAGTAGCCTTCAGTGCTGATCTGCTTTCCCGTTAACTCGGAAATCCCTTGAATAAGTAGAGCATCTCCACCAAAAAGTGAAATAATCCAAGCGACTACCAGACCGAAGATTAAGCCTATAAACATGATGTGCCCCCACGCCTCCTAAAAAATATGTTAGCCTTTCCACTCCCTAATTGCCAGAGCAAGCACCCGCTCCCCACGCCTCCTCAAGAAATATGTTAGCCAGCAATTGCAATTTTGGAATAAGCTAACCATTGTGCCTCTTTAGTCATATGTTATCATATCTAATTATGGTGAAAAAGATTTATCATAATTGACGTCGGGCAGGTCTGAAAGGATAATTAAAAGATAATTATTAGGTCTGTTTTTAGTTGGCAAAAATTAAGGGAATCTGGAATTAAGTGCACAATATTCTCAAAAGTCATAAATTGATAGTTCTGCAATAGAGGTTATCAGATTGTTGTGCCGAAAATTAATAGAAAAGCAAGTCTTATAAAAAATAAGTAAAATAACAATAGAATTTCTGGCTTTATGAAACTTATCCATAATCAGTGAAAAGGGAAGGTACAGAAAAAAGGAGGTGGCGTTATGAAAAAATGGTGGGTTATTGCAATTGCTCTAGTTGTGTTAGCTGGATTATTTTGGTTTGGTTATCGATTATCAAGTGATTCACAGAAGCAGAATGGCGTAGATAAAACACCTGTGGTTATCGATGATGAGAAGAATGACTCTGAGAATCGCCCTGAGGAAAACGGCGGCAACGAGCAAGAGGAGCCTGGGCCGGATCCCGAAGATGAAGAGCCATCCGAAGACCCGTCTCCAGAACCAGAGGAGACCGATTACAATAAATATGATAATAAAAAATACGCCTGGTATGTGCTCAGAAAAAGCGACCATTCCACTCCGGGAACAGGTGCTGGAATGGCCGAATTAGTGAAGAAATACGGGGGTTTTTATCTGGGTGATACCTCCCAGAAGGTGGTGTATCTCACCTTTGATGAGGGGTATGAATATGGCTATACCCCGAAAATACTGGATATTCTGCGGGATAACAATGTGAAGGCAGCTTTTTTCATCACACTGCCTTATTTAAACAAGAATCCTGAACTGGTGGAAAGGATGGTCAATGAAGGCCATATAGTAGGAAACCATACTGTAAGCCATCCCAGCCTGCCAGAAGTGGATAACCAGAAGGTAATAGATGAAATTGAGGGGTTAACTAAGGCTTTTCGTGAGAAAACAGGCCAGGATATGAAGTCCCTCCGCCCGCCGAAGGGTGAATTCAGTGAAAGAACACTGAAGATTTCCAGTGATCTAGGCTACAGGAATGTATTCTGGAGTTCAGCCTATGATGACTGGGATGTAAACAAGCAAAAAGGTGCCGCTTATGCCTATAAGATGGTGATGGATAATATCCACAACGGAAATGTGATCCTGCTCCATGCGGTATCCAAGAGCAACACAGAAGCCCTTGACACCATCATCAAGGACCTGAAGGCCCAAGGCTACAGGTTTGGCACCTTAGATGAAATCAACTAACCCGCATTGACGGTGCCGCATTGACGGTGCCAGGCTTGCTTTTTTGCTTTATTTTGTAACTTGCCCAACCTGTCCCCCCGCGCGATCCATAACCCTCCCCGCGCGATCTATAACCCTCGCGGAAGGAAGCAATAAGAACGTCCCCCTGCTTCCTGCGTTCACCTTTCTTCAATAGATGCCCTAATTTCCAGTAAGTAATTATTTTTAGGCAGGTTGGGGAGATGGGAAATAAATTCATCTGTGGCCATTAATTGAATCCCGATATTCTGCATGTCATAGAGATTAGCCCGGTGTACCTCCTGGGTTTTTGCTGCTGTTCCATCTGTCAGCACGATCACTTCATAATCCAACGAATTGGCGTCCCATACAGTTGCCCGTATGCAGTTTGGGGTTTGAACACCTGTTACTACGATCTGGTCGACATTTAGCCTGCGCAGTAACATATCCAGTTCTGTCTGAAAAAAAGCGCTCCAGCGCCGCTTTGTGATAATGTAATCCCCTTTCAGCGGTTTTAGTTCATCGATGATCTCCGCTCCTTTTGTTCCCCTGATACAGGCTCCGCCTTTTTTCATAAAATCGTGATATCTGGTGATCTCCACATCACTGCCATCTGCCCGGTAGTGGCGGATAATATATATGATAGGCAGGCCCCATTTCCTGCTTGCATCAAGAGCTTTTTTTATCTGTGGTACCACTGACATAGCGCCTTTGATCTCTAAGGGTGCCCCGGGCAGACAGAAGTCATTCTGCATATCAATAATAAGCAGCGCCGTTTTTCCCATCATGCATTCCTCCATTGACACAACTTTTTTTCGGAAGATAACCCTGCGCGGTTTTTAGCGGTTTTTATTTGACAGCTTTGATATGGGAACCCGCAAAGGCCCGGTCAATAAGCTCCCATTCCTCACTGGTGATTTCTGATTTATCACCTGCCATGGATGTGAGCCCTTCTTTTGTATAATAATGCACCGGTTCTATTTCTATATTGCGAAAGCCCACTTGGGATAAGATTTTCTTGCATAGATCAATATCCATTGCTCCTGCGATGCAGCTGACCCACATCTCTGTCATTTTTCTGATTTTGGCGGGTACTTCTTTCAATGACAGGATATCTGCAATGGCCAACCTCCCACCCGGCTTCAAGACACGGTAAATCTCTTGGAAGACCTTTTCTTTGTCCATAGATAGATTGATTACACAATTGGAAATTACCACATCAACAGTTTCATCAGGGAGGGGGATTTCCTCAATAAAGCCTATTAAAAATTCAACATTTCTAGCATCCGCCAGTTCTTTGTTCTGATTGGCCAGTTCCAGCATTTCGTCAGTCATGTCCAGCCCGTACACTTTGCCTTTTTCGCCGACATACCGAGATGCAGCCAACACATCGGTTCCCCCGCCGCTTCCCAAATCAAGGACTGTTTCCCCTTCCTTTAATTCTGCGAAGAGTAAGGGGTTGGAGCAGCCCAATGATGCATTGATTGCTTCAGCAGGTAGATCACGGAGCTGATCATTATAGAATAATTCTGGATTAATAATGGGAGTGCAGCAGGATGGACCGCAGCAACAGGATGATGTGCCGCCTTTCTTCAGTTTGCTGGCAATTTCACCGTACTGCTCCCTCACAGTATCTCTGATATCTTTACCCATGAAAAGACCTCCTTAACGAATTATGCATACATAAAAATCCTTAACAACAGCATCCTTTTGTGATTTTGACAAGCAACTCAAGGCTTTCTAAAACCTGTTTTCTTTTCTGTTGGGGGATGGCTTGATAAATATTAAGGTAGTAGTCTGTCATTCTGTCTTCAATGTCTGACAGCAAACTGCTTCCGGCTGGGGTCAGTTTGATCTTCACATAACGCCGGTCATCGGGGTCCGGTTCTCTGGCCACCAAACCCTGCTCCACCATGGTATTGACAGTTCTGCTCAATGTGCTTTTGTCCAACCCCAGCAGTTCAGCCAATTCGTTGATAGATAAGGACTGTTTGCTGCCGATTTCCACCAATGCGTGGCACTGGCTGTATGTTATCCCGCAACAGGATAATTGGGTCTTATCCAATAGTCCAAGTTTTCGGATCAACTGTCTGAGCAGTTCGCGCAGCTGAATTACATCGCTGTTTATCAAGAAAACACCTCCTGTTACTATTGTACTTTACAACAGTTGTATATTGCAACAATTTACTGCATGTCAGGGTCGCTTATTCCATCACGGAACAGTCCCCCCGAGCGATCGGGAGGACAGGTTTCCTCCCAGTGCAGCCGCAACCAGTCAACGGGAGAGTCCCAGCCGCAGATCTGATCGTTCGACCGATCAACGAGACAGAAGCAAAAAGAACGGCCCTATGCTACCTAAACGAGACAGGAAGCAAAGAGGTCCCTCTGCTTCCCCCGGAGTGGTCTCGCCGCACGAGACAGTGCGGTTTCTCCCGCGTTCCGCAGGGCGCTTCCTTCCTCTAGACCGTCCGTCGCCCATCATCGGACTTGCCCCATAAAGGTATGAGTTGATTACCTTTTACTATGAAAGGGATCCATTCGCCTATCATCGGAGTTGCCCTACCCTTAGGTAGGATTTTATAACAAGTTAACCGAATGAATAATATATAGGAATTAAATTCTATAAAATAAATATTAATATTCTACTATGGGAAAGGTCATTGAGGGAGTAACCTTGGCAAAAAATAAATTAGTCGCACCAGTAGTAAAATGGGCTGGCGGCAAGCGTCAGATTTTGCACGAAATTACAAAATACATTCCTAGCGAGTTTTCGACCTATTACGAGCCTTTTCTCGGTGGGGGAGCGGTTCTCTTTGAGCTGCAGCCAGAAAAGGCTGTTGTCAACGATATAAACCAAGAATTAATGAATATTTACCAGGTTATCAAAGAAAACGTGGATGAATTGATAGAGGATCTGAAAAAACACAAGAATGAGAAAGAGTATTTTTATAAAATAAGAGAACTGGACCGGGACAAGGAGCGGTACAGCAGGTTAACCCAGGTACAAAAAGCATCGAGGATTATTTACCTCAACAAAACATGCTACAATGGCTTGTTCAGGGTCAACAAAGCAGGGGAGTTTAATGCCCCCTTTGGCAATTACAAAAACCCGAACATTGTGAATGAAGACACCTTACGGGCGGTCAGCGACTATTTCAATAAGGCAAATATCAGACTTGCCTGCCAGGATTTTGAGGACGCATTGCAAAGCGCAGCAAAGGGAGACTTTGTTTATCTTGATCCTCCGTATGACCCGGTGTCGGAAACCGCCAGCTTCACAGAATATGATAAAGGCGGTTTTAACCGGGACGAGCAACTCAGGCTGAAAAAGGTCTGTGACAAGCTAAATAAGAAGGGAATCAAATTTCTTTTATCAAATTCGGCTACAGAGTTCATATTGGAACTGTATAAAGATTATAGAATAGAAGTGATCCAGGCCAAACGTACGATTAATTCCAAGGCAGAAAAGAGAGGGGATGTAGACGAGGTTTTGGTCATGAATTATTGAGTAACATTCGGGTGATAACGGTGCCAGGCTTGCTTTTTTGCTTTATTTAAATCGAAAGTGGGATAGCAATGATTGATCTGATTAACCATAAATATAAAGCCAGTACTGTCGCTAAAAAGAGAGCAAAGATATTTGGCCTTATTAAGAAGGACTCAAAAAACATTCAGAGCGGTGAAATCACAGCTATTTCTACCGCTGATTTAAAACTGATGTTTGAACTTTATGATCAGATTTTTTTCCACAACTGGTTTAAAGAGAACTATAAAGGAAAGCTCAAGTTTTCCCTTTCCCGGCGTATGACAAGGAGCGCAGGTTCAACCATCTGCCCCAAAAACATAGCTGAATTAGCACCGGAAGACGTAGTGTTGGAAATCAGAATCGGTGTGGAATTCTTTTTCAATTATGGTGTGATTAAGGGAGCAAAACCGGTCTGCGGTGTTAATACGAACAACAGCCTGCAGGCTTTGCAGCTCGTTTTTGAGCATGAACTCTGCCATGTAATTGAGCACATCTTTTTCCACGAGTCAAATTGCAGCGGCGCCAGGTTTAAGACAATTGCCAACAATTTATTCGGCCACACTGCGAGCCACCATAGTCTACCCACCTATAAGCAGATAGCAAAAGAAAAGTATGTCATTAACATAGGGGATACAGTTGTCTTTTCCTTTAAGGGAAAGAAGCTAAAAGGTGTTGTTAATAATATCAAAAAAAGGGCGACAGTCCTTGTACCTGATGAAAACGGCCCATTTGTTGACAAAGAGGGAAACACTTATGCAAAGTACTATGTGCCTCTAGTTCTATTGGAACCTGTTAACTGACCTACCTCGAACGGTGCCAGGCTTGCTTTTTTGCTTTATTGATAGGCCGACATAGTAACGGTTTTTCTATTTCTAGAAGGCAGTGTACAATTTTTGTAGGTAATTGAGTGTCTCATGTAGAAAAAAGAGACCTCAATAATGGTCA
>JAAYWP010000032.1 GCA_012516535.1 Syntrophomonadaceae bacterium
AACACTCCACTAGCGCAGCATAACCACCGCATTGCTCAAGCCGACCATAATCGCCAGGGTAAAAAAGAGCATCAACCCTACAGCAGCCACCGCGCCGAAGACTAAAAAGAGGTTGTTCCCCAGCAGATCCAGGCAGTCCCCTAGCTGCTGTGCTCCCAATGGTTGGAGCAAAGCGGCTGCCAGCCTGTACATCACAGCAGCAGATAATATTTTGATCACAGGCAAGGCACACATAATAAATATAGCCAGCACCCCAAATACACCTATTGTATTTTTGATAAAAAGGGAGCAGCCGGCGATGGCATCAACCGCATCGGTGAGCATCCCTCCCACAACAGGCACAAAAGCCCCGGTAAGGAATTTTGCTGTACGCAGTCCCACACCATCGGTCACAGCTCCAGCCACACCCTGTATACTCAAGATCCCGATAAAAACAGTCAAAAAAAGGCCGATCAAAACCACACTGCCATCTTTGAAAAGATTGGCCAGCCTGGATACCTGAAAACGGCTGGACAGCTTGCTGACGATCCCAAGCACAGCTGCGCAAAATATTAAGGGAAAAACAATGTTCTGGGTAAGGGTAGCCAGTATGTTCAGTGATATATAGATCACCGGGTGCATAAGTGCAACAGTAGACAGATTGCCCATAGCTGCCATCAGTGTCATGACGATCGGGATCAAGGACTGCATAAAGCCCACCATGTTCGTGATCGCCTCCCGCCCGGCCTGAAGAGCAATAGTAAATGAACTGAGAGCAACTGTGAGCAGTGCCAGCATTCCCACGCTGTGTGCGATTTTAGCCACTGTGTTTTGTTCAAAAGCATTCTGTAGGTGCTCTAAGATAGCCAGCAGCGCTCCCAAAACGATCAGTTTTCCCAAAAGTGAGGTATGGGTAAGGAATTCCCGGAAAAAATAGCGGAGAACAGCATTAAAAATAGAGAAGATGTCCAATTCAAATTCCCCGCTGCGCACATCCTCCAGTATTTTTGACAGGCTGATTGAGGAAAGTTCCCTTTGGATATCCTTGTCCAACCTATCCAGATAATTTTTCAGTTCATCCAGCTCAAGCTGCTCATACTGCTCTGCGATCAGAGATTCACTGTCCGCCCCCAAGGCAGTGTTTGGGAAGAGCAGAAGTCCAATTGCTAAGATAAATAAAAAACATTTTTTAACCCCCATCTCTTCCCCCTCCCCTAATCAGCAATATTAGGGAACCAGCCTTACCACCACTTCCAGAACAGCAGTTAAGATAGGCAGTGCTAACAAAAGGATCAAAACCTTGCCTGCCATTTCAATCTTGCTGGCAATAGTGCCCTCACCTGCATCCCGGCAGATCTGTGCGCCGAATTCAGCGATATAAGCGATACCCAGTATTTTTAAAAGGGTAAAAAAATAAAAATCGTCAATACCTGCCTTATGGGTCAGATCCCGAAAAACCGTGATGATCTCCCCCATTTTACTGAGCACCATAATAAAAATAAGCACTCCGAACCCCAGTGCCAGCAGCAGGGCCATTTCACGGCGGGTTTCCCGCAGCAGCACTGCGAAAACAGTAACCACCAAAGCAAAACCCACAATATATAAGATCTCCATAGTCCTCACCCCTGCCGGCCGATCACCGGGACTGTCCCCCTGATCGCGCGGGGGGACAGGTTGACCGCGCGTTTTTTAGTTGTCTTTGTTTTATCCCTGCGCTTGCGGCTTAGGCTCCGGTTTAACTTGCCCTAAGACTCGTCGCAGGCGCCAACTGACCGGCTCCTATGACGCCATCCATGGCGCAGAGTCGCCTAGCTCAACATCCATGTTGAGCTTCAGTTGTCGCAATCTGCTCCTTCGTCAAGGGCAAGTAACAACCTCCGCAGGCCGCTGCGCTTGCAGGGATAAAACGAACAAGCACCAACCAATCGCTAGTACTGTCCCTCTGATCGTCCGATAACCGGAACTGTCCCATCTGATCTGGGAACAGGTTGCCGGTCCAATCAACGGGACTGTTCCCCAGATCGCGCCCCTAGAACAGGTGAAAAACCGAACGCACCATATTGAACAGGTCATTGATCAAGCGCACCACCATGATCAGCACCACAACCACACCTGCTAAAGTCAGCATCTGTGCCTGTTCTTCCTTATCAGCTTGTTTGAGGATGATATTCAGCACAGAAATGAGGATACCCAACCCTGCAATTTGAAAGATCAGATTGACATCCAAGATCATTGCCCCCTTTAAAGCAGCAGCAGCACAATGCTGATACCTATGAGAAAACCTCCATACTGCCACAGGCGGACATTTTTCTCTTGATCGCGCCGGGCATTTTCCTCTTCCTTTTGCAAATGCAGAGTTGTAAGGGTAATATTTTTATGCTGTTCATTTCGGTCCGACCCTCCCAGCAGATCTCCGAAAGCAGATAAAATCGCATAATCATCCTGGTTTAGTGCAGTGGAGGGAAATGTTTCATCCAAAGCTTTTTTCCAGGCCTCAGCGGTTGTCAGACCCTGATTATCAGTAAGGTATTTCCCAGCTTTCCTAAAGATCTGCGCAATGGCGCCGTCCCCTGTTTGGCCTATTTTTTTCAAGACCACAGGAAGGGGGGTAGCGGCATAAACAATCTCAGTATCCAGCATCAGCAGGGCCTCCTGTAGTGAACGGAGCTCTGCAGTGCGCCGTGTAAAATAAGATGCCACCCTGATGCCGGCCATTCCCAGAGAAGTGATCACAAAAAGTGCTCCAAGCAACTTCCACATCACATACACCCCTTAACAACTGCTAGCAGACCAATGGCTCCCGGTGTTCATTCCAAACACCTTCGATAGTGCCTGGCCCCTTTCTCCTGCTCAGAAAAATATATCTTTGAAACACCCTGCTTTTGATAAGTTCCTGCAGATGGGGGCGCTCCTCCAACTGTTCCCAGGAGGAAGCATGGACTGTAGCTATGATGCTGACACCGGTGTTGACCATTTCCCAAATAGCTGTCACATCCCCGGCACGGCCGATTTCATCTGTGGCGATCACCTGTGGCGCCATAGAACGGAGGAGTATCAGCATCCCCACATCCTTTGGACAGTGATCCAGCACATCCACCCGGGGGCCCAGATCATGCTGGGGTACCCCATCACAGCAGGCAGCCAGCTCACACCTTTCATCAACAACCCCTACGGTAAGGGCAGGGAAGTGCAGTTCCGGGATGCCATAGCTCAAGAACCGCACCAGGTCTCTCAGCATGGTGGTCTTACCGGCACAAGGGGGGGAAACGATCAGGGTATGATAGGGCCGCAGGTTGCGCAAATCCAAGACATAAGGCAAAAGTGGGCGTGAAGCCCCAGGCACTGCCCGGGCTATACGAAAGTTCAAACTGCTTATATCCCGCAGGGTTCTTAACTGCCCTCCCTCCAGCACCGCTCTCCCAGTAAAGCCAACCCGATGCCCTCCTGGCAAGGTCAAAAAACCCTGTCTGAACTCCTCTTCAAAGGCATAAATGGACCCCTGGCTGATCAGCTGTACGGTCTTTTGGATC
>JAAYWP010000033.1 GCA_012516535.1 Syntrophomonadaceae bacterium
AATCGGAAACCGAGCCTTTGGGCCAGTTCCTTAGGGCTTGACACAGGTTGGCGGCAGCTATAGTTTTCACAGATATAAACTGCGGTTCTCCCATCTATAGGTTTTTTATCTGCAGCATGGGGAGCAAGGGCAGCGATTCTTTCTCCCTCATCCCCCTCCTGATAGAAAATAACTGTCGCTTGGGGCAGGTAAGCAGAGCGCAGCACATCCAGCATTTCCTGAGTCTGTTGATCATCCATTCTGCCAGCAACAACGATCTCCTGAGGCGGCCCCAAAAAGTAGTCCAGAGCGCAAAGATAAAAAGTACAAACATGGGGAGCCCGGGCAGCTGCACCAGCAAAAGAACACAGTTGTCGGTAAGCCAGGCCCTTAAAATCCTCTGCTCCTGTCAGCCTGGCCAGCTGCAGCAGATTCCAGGCAGCCACCGAATTACCGGAGGGGATGGCCAGGTCAGCGATTTCCTTGCCGCGAGCCCCGATACTCTCGCTCTGGTCCTTTGCTGTAAAATAAAACCCTCCATTTTCATGATCCCAAAAAAGTGCGTGCATCTCCCTGGTCAGCCTGATAGCCTCCTCCAAATACTTCACTTTAAAGCTTGCCTGGTAGAGTTCCAAAAGCCCCCAGGCAAGAAAGGCATAATCATCTAAATAGGCAGGGAATGCTGCCTCCCCGTCACGATAGCGGGCTAAAAGCCTCCCATCATCTCTGCGCAGCTTTTCCAGCAGAAAGCCTACAGCTTTTTGTGCAGCTTCAGCATAAACCTGCTCTCCTAGAATCCAGGCACCCCTGGCTAAAGCAGCGATCATCAAACCATTCCAGGAGGTGAGTATTTTGTCATCTTTAAAAGGGTGGATCCGCTTTTCCCTGGCAGCAAACAGCTTATTGCGCAGGGCATCCACCCTCTCACCCATCAAGGGATTGCCCCCCATTACACCATCCAGGCTTATATCTTGCATTTTATCCAGCAGGTTGAGGATGTTTTTCCCCTCAAAATTCCCCTTTTCCGTAATATCATACAAACCGCAGAAATACTCCCCATCATCAGCCCCCAGCACATCTTTCACCTCATCAGGGGTCCAGAGATAAAACTTCCCCTCCACCCCTTCGGAATCAGCATCCTCAGCGGTGTAAAAACCACCCTCAGGAGAGGTCATATCCCGCAGAATATAGGTAAAAATATCCCTGGCCACTTTGGCATAAAAAGCTTTCCCTGTAGCCTGGTATGCCTCCAGATAAGCAAGTGACAACAGGGCATTGTCATAGAGCATCTTTTCAAAATGGGGCACCAGCCACTGCCGGTCTGTAGAATAGCGGGAAAACCCAAAACCGATGTGGTCAAAAATACCCCCACAGTACATTGCCAGCAGTGTCTTTTCCACCATCTCCAGGGCAGGAGGCTTTTGAAATCGCTTCCAGTAGCGGAGCAGAAATAGTAGGTGATGTGGTGTGGGAAATTTGGGTGCACCTCCAAAGCCCCCGTAAACAGGATCGAAACTTTTTTCCAAACTCCGGTAACCACCATGTAGCAGTTCCGAATTAGGCTCCCCTAGAGAACTCTCATTCATCTGTGCTGCAATACGGTCCATAATCTCCTTCCCTAATCCCTCTAGCTCTTCCCGGTTCTCTGCCCATTTTTCCCTGATTGCTTTTAAAAGCTCCACAAAACCGACTCCCCCATAACGGGAATGCTTGGGGAAATAGGTGCCTGCAAAAAAGGGATGGCCTTCAGGTGTGAGAAAAACAGTCAAGGGCCAGCCCCCACTCCCGGTCATAGCCTGACAGACATTCATATACACACTATCGATATCAGGCCGCTCCTCCCGGTCTACCTTAATAGAAACAAAGCCTTGATTGAGCAGGGCAGCTACCTCCTCATCCTCAAAACACTCCCTCTCCATCACATGACACCAGTGGCAGGTGGAATAGCCTATGGAGAGAAAAATCGGTTTATCTTCGGCTTTAGCCTTTGCAAAAGCCT
>JAAYWP010000034.1 GCA_012516535.1 Syntrophomonadaceae bacterium
AAATGTGAAAAAAATGATGGCAGAGCTGGGAGGGCAGATTGTAGACTATTCAAAGAATACCACCTGCCCTCGCGATATGGCCATCTATCTGAAAGCCCTGCTGCAATTCAATGAGGAGCATCCTGATCAAGGAGCATTATTATTACATTATCTAAAAAACACTGTTTTTAATGACCGCATCCCCCCACTGCTACCGGAAGGCACTGAGGTGGCACACAAGATCGGAAACTGGCCTGCACAGGGCAGTTATCATGATGTGGGGATTGTATATCACCCCAGCCATCCTTATATTATTTCGCTGTTCAGTAAAGATGCACCAAGCAGTGATTATGCTTACAAGGTATTGCAGCAGATTTCCCGTTTGGTTTATGATGCCCAATCCGCCATCACTGAAATGGAACTAGTGGTCAATGGAGAACCCCTTGACACAGAAATCCCGCCGGTTCTTGCCAATGGCACAGTATATATCCCATTACAACCGCTGAATACATCTTTAATCAAGGCTACAGATGCGGACAAAGAAAAAAGCGGCACCCATCACCCGGATCAGGAGGAAACGGTCTTTTACAAGGATCAAACTATAATGCTCTTAAGCAATGCTGCCCATTACCGGGACCTGCCCCCTGAATACATTGCCGGTCACTTGATGGTACCGCAGGAAATGGTCACTGATCTGTTCCCTGTATCTGTAACAATAGATACTGCAGCAAATAAAGTTTATATTACTGATAAACCTAAAGAAGAACAAGAACAACCTACAGAACAGCAAGAGGTTGCTGCAGGCCCATTTGCTCTCAGCGAATACCAGTTAATTCTCCTTATTGCTATACCAGTTCTTATCTGCTGCCTGATAATGATACAGAGAAGCAAGACCTCTTAAATCATCTCTTCTGCTCTATTTCTTCTTTCAAACTGGCCATAAACTCAGCTAAGCGGGCAGCTCCCTGATCCCCGGCACCGCGCTTTCTTACTCTGATCATCTCAGACTCGACCTCCTGATCACCCAGCACCAGGAGATAAGGCACCTTTTCCAATTCAGCTTCCCTGATTTTATAACCCACCCGTTCATTGCGGTCATCTATTTCAACACGAATACCCTCCAACTCCAGCTGGCGTGCTACAGATGCCGCATAATCCACATGACGGGAGGCCACAGTAATTACCTTTACCTGCACCGGTGCCAGCCAAAGGGGAAAGGCTCCGCCATAGTGTTCGGTTAAAATACCCAAGAATCGCTCAATACTGCCGAAAACCACCCGGTGGATCATCACCGGCCGCTTTTTCGTTCCATCATCACTGATATAGGTGAGATCAAAGTTTTCTGGGTTAACAAAATCCAGCTGGATGGTCCCACACTGCCAACTGCGGCCCAAAGAATCATTTAAATGAAAATCAATCTTTGGCCCATAGAAAGCCCCATCACCCTCATTTAGCTGGTAAGGAATCCCTTTGATCTGCAGTGCTTTGATCAGCGCGTTGGTCGCAGTTTCCCAGATCTCATCTGATCCCATAGCCTTTTCCGGCTTGGTAGACAGCTCCACCCTGTAGGAAAAACCAAAAGTATTATAGAAACTGTCGATCAGGTCCATTACACCCATGATCTCATCTGTTATCTGTTCAGGCAGCATAAAGATATGGGCATCATCCTGGGTGAAGCAGCGGACACGCATCAAGCCGTGGAGAACACCGGAGCGCTCATGGCGGTGCACCAATCCCAGCTCAGCGATTCGCAAGGGGAACTCCCGGTAAGAGTGAGTACGTGTTTTATAATAGATCATAGCACCCGGGCAGTTCATGGGTTTGACCGCATAATCCTGATCATCGATCTTTAAAAAATACATGTTTTCTTTATAGTGATCCCAGTGCCCTGAACGCTCCCACAGTTCACGGCTCAAAATTACCGGGCTCTTGATCTCCAGATAACCGTTTTTACGGTGCTCAGCACGCCAGTAATTTTCCAGTTCTGTCCTGATGATCATGCCTTTTGGGTAGAAAAAGGGAAAGCCGGGACCCTCTTCAGCAATCCCGAAGAGATCCAGTTCCTTGCCTAATTTCCTGTGATCACGGCGCTTCGCCTCCTCCAAAAGAGCCAGATACTCGTCCAGGTCCTTTCTCTTGGGGAAAGAGGTGCCGTAGACCCGCTGCAGCATCTTGTTCTGCTCACTGCCCCTCCAGTAGGCTCCGGCAACACTGAGCAGTTTCACAACCCCTACCCTGCCGGTACTAGGCAGGTGCGGCCCCAAACAGAGGTCAACAAATTCCCCCTGTTGGTAGACGCTAATTTGAGCATCTTCAGGTAGGTCTCTGATCAACTCAACTTTGTAATCTTCCCCCTTTTCCTGAAAGAGAGAGATGGCTTCCTCCCGGGAAAGCTCCTGTCTGATCAGCGGGTAGTCAGCTTTAATGATTTTTTTCATTTCCTCCTCAATAGCAGCCAGATCCTCTGGTGTAAAAGGGTGATCCACATCAAAATCATAATAAAAACCATCAGCTATAGCAGGGCCGATAGCCAATTTCGCTTCAGGAAATAGGCGTTTAACCGCCTGCGCCAGTATATGGGAAGAAGTGTGCCGGTAAACATCCTGCCCCTCTTCATCAGCAAAAGTCAGGAACTCTACCTTTGCTTCCGGCTGTACAGTTGCAAGGAGATCCACCAGTTCACCATCTACCTTGGCGGCAACAGTCTCCTTGCCCAGTTTCCTGCTGAGTCCTGCTGCCACATCCGCCCAAGTGGTACCGGAAGACACCTCATAAACACTTCCATCTTTTAGGATAACAGGAATCATCTCTGATACTTTTTGATCTTCCACTTTTACTTCCCCCTTTTCTAGTAAACTAAAAAATCCCGTCCCTCTAGAAAGGGGACGGGATCCTCCCGCGGTTCCACCCCGATTAGCGAAAAAATCGCTCACCTCATTGGCACAGATAACGGTGTGCACCCGAACGAACTCAATACAGGTTGGTTTTCCCCTGACCCTTTTCCAGGGGTGCTTCCAGCCGCGGCACCCCCTCTCTGAGGCAGGTATCAAGGTACTCGTCCTGCTGTCGTTTCAACACTGCTTTTGGCTGAATTATACGCAAATAAAAAGCTGTTGTCAATGAGCTATCACTTTTTACTGCTGTATAAATGCCGGCATCTCTCACAACCGGAACAGCGAACTACCCTATTCTCAAACACCTGTTGAATTGTGCGCAGGGGATCACATTCCCAGATGCGGTCCGAAACATGAAAAATAATGGTTTCTGGCACAAGTGTAATCAGCATGCTCAACAGGTAATCCTTATAGTTGAATTCCCCATCAATAACAGATAATGATGGGGTGCGAATATGTTCTCTCCTGATCACATGCCCCTTTTTATCACAAATAAAAAAGGTACCATCCGGAGCAATAAAGATGTGCACCTCATCAATTTTCGATTCCTGCATCTCAATAAAACAGCGCAGCAAACGCACAAATTCCAAATAATCCTTCGCTGCCAAAAATTCCTCTCCAGTTCGTTTGACAATGCGCCGCAACTGCGCCCAATAACCATGAAGCCGGAAACGGGCAAA
>JAAYWP010000035.1 GCA_012516535.1 Syntrophomonadaceae bacterium
CATTTCTAGAATTATCAGCTTAGAAATTATTCAAAAAGTTGGAAAAAGCAAGCTCACGAAAATCAGGGCTATTCTAAAATTTGCTGAATTTCTCTTTGAGGAGAGGGAAAAATGTTTTCTTATATGATAGCCGAGGATAAAAAAGCTTTTAGCACGGCATTCGAATATATCATCAGGGACTTTGCAGCAGAAGATCCAGTTAAGATGTCGGAAAACAGCGGAGCGGTCTTTGATCCGAAACAATCTGTTATACGGGTAAAAAGCCTTGGGCAAGTGCTGGAGGTAAAATATCCTGAGGGTGATATATTTTTCCAAGGCTCAAAATATATGCCTGCCTGGAACTGGAGATGGCTTATTCTCCACTATCTTGCCCGAGCAGATAATGCTCCCTTGGAAAATAAACTGATCTCATACCGGGAGTTGGAAAACGGAAATGTGAATTATACGGCTTTTTTGAGTAAAAGCATCGAGCCCCTGTTGGAAAATTTCTCACAGGAACCGGTAGAGCAAATAAAAGCGGTATGTCTTAAACTAGGTGCTTCCTTTGAAAAAGGTGCTGATGTCTGTGCAAAAATACCCCTTTTCCCCAGGTTCCCTCTAACGATCAAGCTCTGGTTGGGTGATGATGAAATCAGAGGGACTGCCAATATCCTATTTGATAGGAGTGCCAACCATTATCTGGACACAGAAGCCATTAACGAAGCTGGAATTATGGTCTCTAATTTTTTGATTGAGCAATATAAGTTGATGTATAAGCAGAAAAATTAGTAGCGGTGCCAGGCTTGCGTTTTTGCTTTAATAATTATTTCTTCAGATAACAGCGCACTGTTTCCTGTAAACTCCTGATTAACTGTTCCCTTAACCAGGAGGGTTCAAGCACCTCCACCGCATCACCCCAACTCATCAGCCAGGGGATCATCTCCTCTGCCCCGGTCAAGCGGTAGGTGACCTCGAGCCTTCCATCAGGGAGCTCGTGCACCTGCTGGCTTTCATGAAAAAGGTTATGTCTGAAGCGCTCAGCCGGCCCGGCACAGACAATGAGGCGCACTGTTTCCAGCTCTCCGGACTCATCTTCGGTCCAGGTGCCCCAAATGTCTTGGTAAGCCTCCTTTAGTGAAAAGCCGGGAGGCATGCGGTAAACGCTGTTTTCAATCACTGTAAGCTCCCTGATGTTCAACAGCAAAAACACACGTCTTTGCTTTCGCTGTGTACACAAACCGGTTAGATACCAGTTGTTAAGGCGGCACAACAGCCCATGGGGCTCCACCACCCGATCGGTGATAGCTCCGTCATAGGTGCGCAGATAGCTGATACGCACTCTTTTTCTCTCCTTGATCGCCCGCAGGATCTCTCTGATCATGGCTTCGCTTTTGGCAGGATCAGCGGGAAAAGCGCCTGACACATGGACAACATGTTCCAGTTCACTTAAAATGCCTGCAAAGGTACACAAACCGGAAAGTGAATGGCGAAAGATGCTCTCCATAGCAGCTTCGATGCTGCTTTTCATCGCTCCTCGCAGTTGGGGATACATGCCCAGCAGCATCATGGTGACATCTTTGTTGCTGGCCAGCAGTTCACTCTTTTTGCCGGCAAAAATATAGTATGTTTTTCGGCCCTGCCTTTTGCTGCAGATAGCTTTCTCACCGAAAACAGCCTCATCTGAATCGTCTTCAGCCAGGTCTTCTTCTCCCGGCTCTGGTTTTTCTCCGTAGCATAAGGGATCAAACAAAAGATTCAATCGCCTGATATAACGGTAGATGGTCCTCGCAGAAGGCTGCCGGTCGTTAATTTCCGCATAAGCCTCCTTCAGATCCTCCAGGGTGGCACCCCCTGAAGGGGTTTTCTCAATAACTGTTATCAGTATTTTCACCATCGTTTCCGGTTGAGTGCCTGTGCGGGGATAACGGGCCAATGCAGATAACCCCCTTCTCTATTGCTAACAGCTGAATACCCTTTTATTGTATTGCATACGACGCAATTGTAAGAATATCCTTCCATAAATGCGTATTAATAACATATGGCTTTGCGCTTATAAGAAAACCACCCTAACTTGTCACAAAGCAGGGTGGTAAAGGGAAAAGTTTAGTCAAGCTTAAAAATTGCCTGTCCGAAGCCTAATAAGTCCGGTTCGAAAATTAATTCTAACCCTGTTGCATCAGCAGGAACCTCGAATGCAATTTCTCCTCTCATTTTTCTCCCAGGCCCTAATTCACCGTCAAGACTCGGCTTAGAACTGTCAGCAATTGTTACGCTGTAGTTATATCCTTCACTGTCAGCCATCTTAAACATCATCAATGAACTGATAACTTCTGCTTCATCGCTCAAATTTTCTATTGTACAGTCAACTATTTTATATACGTGTCCGGCTGCAGGCTTCAAAAATTCACTGCCATGCGAATCATTAACAGAATTTACTGTGATTACGAGTTTGCCCATTTCAACTCTTTCGCCAATTTTGAATGTCTGTGGCTGTTTTGTCTCTGTCGGTTCTGTGGTTGCTTTTTTCGGTTCTGTTGTTTCACCGCAGCCCCATAGAACAATTGCAAACAAAAAGCAAAGAACTAACAGCAATGCTATTTTGTGGTGTTGCATCTATTGTCACCTCCTTTCTCTCTGCTTATCCCAATCTGACTCTTCTCTATAAAACCCCAGTGCCGGGGATATCCGGCCATGAGCCGAAATATCCCCGCCAGGATAGGTTATCCTAGTTTACCTGGGCACTAGGGAGAGGAGGCTGGAGGATCCTTGGTAACCGGATCTTTTGGTTGGCGGGCGCCGAAGTAGTTCATTACAGCAAGTATGAGACATATGACAGCCCAAATTTTCATATCCGGGAAATCGTTCATTGCTTCAATTCCAGCAAAACATGCAGCTAGAACACAGATAACTACAGATACCTTAGGGAGCTGAAATGAAAATGCGCCGCTGATCAATAACAAAAAGCCGACTAACATGCCTATTGCGCCAGTTGTGGAATCAGGAGAAACAAGGCTTCCTAAGCCCGCTACCGCGCAGCTCTGAAACAAGATTGCAAAGCCGAGCACTAAAGAGATAATGCCTGATGCGATTCTCAAAAAATCACCTCCTTTTGGCAGTAAATAAATCACTGTGAATTCTGGCTGATGTGAGTGGGAAGTTGAGTTGGATATTGTTTATTAAAAGTAGGTTTTCGATTTGAGGCAGCATAAAAGGGTGAAAGCTAGCACACATTCTTTTAAAAATGATAGCAAACTGCTGTGACAGCATAGTGTCACATACAGCACCCATTTCAGTTTTTGTGTCAAACACTTTTCATGTAAGTACTACGGAGCGATTTGGTCTTTACTAACTGGTGGGTGGTAAATCTGATGTCCATACTGGACGCACCAACAATTAGATGTTTTCTGACGAATTTGGCGGAAATAGGGAAGGTGTAAGATAATTCAGGAGTGGGCTGGGGGGAGAAGGACAGGTTCCGATAGGTATTTTTTTTGTATTGGTGAATATCTTTAGTTGATGTTATTATATTTCTTGGTGATATCATATTTTTGAGGTGCTGTGTCATGCAAAAGGAATCCAGGAATGTTTCGCGAATATATGTTATACTTGGCTGCCTTTTTGTAACCTGTTTGCTTATCTCCAACGTGGTGGCAGGTA
Source organism: Syntrophomonadaceae bacterium (assembly GCA_012516535.1). GTDB lineage: Bacteria > Bacillota > DSM-12270 > Thermacetogeniales > Thermacetogeniaceae > DTU068. The sequence goes on from JAAYWP010000035.1 coordinate 3,637, forward strand.
AGCTGATCACTGTATTTGGCACAACCCTGCCTGCTGCTGTGATCCTGTTCCCGATTACCTACATTTTCGGAGATGTTCTGACTGAAGTCTACGGTTTTAAACGTTCGAGATTGATTATCTGGACAGGGTTTGCCTGCAATCTGCTTATGGCGCTGATCTTTATTCTGGTCGTGGCTTTGCCCCATCCGGAGTTCTGGGGGCATCAGGATGCATATGCTGTTGTCCTGGGAATGACCCCAAGGGTGGTTGTGGCTTCACTGGTGGGTTATTTTTTGGGTGAATTCACTAATTCCGCTGTTTTATCTAAGATGAAGCTGCTCACTCAGGGGAAATGGCTTTTCACCCGCACTATAGGATCGACCATTGTTGGTGAGGGGATCGATACAGTTGTTTTCATTACGATTGCTTTTGCGGGCACTGTCAGCTCTTCTGTTTTGCTTTCTATGATCGCTGCCCAGTACATCTTTAAGGTTGTTTATGAAATTTTGGTCACCCCTCTTACATATTTACTTGTGGGTTGGGTGAAGAAGAAAGAGGCCATAGATGTATACGACTGGGGAGTGAAATATAACCCATTCAGCCTGGAAATTGATTAGGGAAGCAGGGGGACTTCTTTTTGCTTCCTTTTTTTATCCTCTTTTGTAATACCTCTGCATTTATAACTGCATTACCCGCACTATCTAATGCAATAAGGGGTTATCAAATCATTAGCATTGTCTGCAGCTTAATTGCAGACATATGGCCATTGCGGTTCAATGAATACGGAAGCTCAGCTTTGCGGTGTTTGATTTTGGATATATGGCTGCCCCCAAAGGTACAAAGAATAAGAGGCAACAGGAACTGTTCCCAATACATTATCAGAGCAGGGGATCGAGCGTCTTTTGCACAACAATAATGCATTGCCACTTTTATTAGTGCATATAATGCAAAATAATGCAATATAATGCAAAATAAAATCTCTTATTGCCACCACCCTTGCCATTTGCCATATCCAAAAAAGTTTTCAGCCGATGTGCTGAACTCTCAATCTGCCCCACTGTCAATTGTCATATTATTCACCATTTATCATCTGCGAATTCGGATTCGGCGTATAACCTGCAGTAATCTGATTTAAAATGTGTTTCTCCTAGGCCGATTATTTTGCCGTTTTTATTAAACAGTTTTTGTTCAACTGTCATAATGCATTGATCGTCATCTATTTTTAGGTAATTTTTTGTTACTTCATCAGGCATCTGAGCATAAATCATCAGATGCTTTTTAATATTAAAAAGAGATGTGTTCTTAACTATTCTTGCAACCATTTCCGGGAATGTTGCATACCGTATTTCTTTTTCAACGATTGGGATCCCTTTTAAATAAAGCATATATTTTTTATCATAAGCAACAGGTTCATCATCGATAAAAAAAAGCCTGCGAATCATTACGATTTTTTTGTTTTTGCTGATTTTAAAACTTTCGATCAATTTAGAATCGGGCAGGATAATATTTACTTCCAGCAGTTTGGTATTATCCACACTATTAAACAAATTATCCATTTCACTGTAATAAAGTTTATAGGTATTCTGATCAGGTTCTTTAACAAAGTAGCCCTTACCATGAACAACATATATATAACCCTCATTAGCCAGCAGTGACAGCCCTCTTCTGACAGTTGCACGGCTTGTATGATAGGCTTTGCATAGCTCATTTTCAGAATAAATAGGATCACCGGGCTTGAATTCGTTGTTATTTATTTTTTCTTTGATATCATCTGCAATCTGTTGGTAGAGCGGCTTTTTCATTTTGAATCTACTTCCTCACATCCATGCCTAGCATTTTTTTGCAAAGCTCAACACCATCAGAGGCATCAGTAGCAAAACAATCCGCGCCGATTTCGGCGCAGTTTTCTTCTGTTAAATGGCTGCCTCCGATGATAATTTTAGTGTTTTTTCTTATTCCCGCTTTTGTTAACGCTTCAACTGTTTCTTTCATAGGTACAACAGTAAATGTTAGTACTCCACTCATTCCTATAATATCTGGTTTGATCTCTATGGCATATTTTACAAAATCCTCTTTTTTTACATCTACGCCAAGATCTATTGTTTCAAAACCGTTTGCTTTCATCATCCCTATAAAAATATTCTTACCGATGTCATGTAGATCTCCAGCAACTGTGCCTATGAGCAGTTTGCCTGCTTTGACATTTTTAGGGCTGCTGAATTGCTGTTTAATTTCTTTCAGTTCCAAAATATCTTTAAAAATGACACCAGCCATTATTAAATCTGCAATAAAATACTGCTGGTTTTCATAGCGCTTTCCTACTCTTATTACACCTTCTTTAATTAAATCCAGGAGTGCTAATGGATCTAACCCGTTTTTTAATGCTGTTTTTGACAATTCCATGGCCTTTTTTTCATCCAATTGTTCAACAGAATTAATAATTAACTCACTTAAGGCCGTTGATTTTTTCATAGCTGTCCTCCCCAAAACAGTGTACTCATAGGAAAAACGAGACAGACTTTATGGCCTCTGTTCAACCAAATTGTCTTCTATTATTATAGCATTTGCGATCTATCTAAATATAAAAAATTGGTTGACATCGGTTTATCAGCCATTATATACTATATGTAACAACATGTCTATACATGATGTTACGAGAACAAAAAATTATAAAAGGGGAGATTAAAAAAACAAGAGCAAGCAACGAGAAATTAAAAAAATGCTGGTGAACAAAATTAATTAATTAATGGGGAGGAATACTCTGTGGTAGATTTAAAAGAACTAACCCAGGCAGTTGGAGAACTTGATGAAGAAAAGGTAACCGGAATTCTTAAGGAGTTCTTAAAAACAGACCCAAATGAAGAAGATGTCCAAAAGGTCGTTAATGCATGTCAGCAGGGGATGGGTATAGTAGGGGAACTGTTTGAAAAGAACGAATACTTTGTTGGCGATTTAATATACGCAGGGGAATTGCTAAATGGCGCTATCGATCTTTTAAAGCCGGTTTTGGGCAGCGCTAATTCAGAAAAGGTAGGAAAAATAGTTCTGGGTACTGTTAGCGGAGATCTCCATGACATCGGTAAAAACATCTTTAAGAGCATGGCTGAAGCTGCCGGATTTGAGGTTTATGATCTGGGTGTAGACCAACCTGCTAGCGCTTTCATAGAAAAGGTAAAAGAAGTTAAAGCGGAAATCGTAGGAATGAGCGGTGTTTTGACACTGTCAATAGAATCTATGAAAAATGTAGTGGATGAATTAAAAGAAAATGGGATGCGCGACAGTGTAAAGGTCATAATCGGTGGAAACCCAGTTAACAAAGATGTTTGTGAATTCGTAGGAGCAGATGATTTTACTATTAATGCTGCTTCTGGAGTTAAGATATGTCAGCAATGGGTAAAATAGGACAGAGTATTAGCATTTATTCCAGGGTGTCTGCTAAATGAAAAATATGTATAGGGGGAAAGAGACAGTATGAATACAGAGGAACTGCGCAAAGAAAGAATCCAGCTGTTTAAAGATGCTATTCGTATGGAAAAAAAGCCAAAGAGGATCCCATACTTTGGCAACCTTTGGTCCTGGAAGATCATAGATGCTGGATATAAACTCAGCGAAGCACTGTTTGACTATGAAATAATGCAAAAAGTTTTAAGGCATGTGTTTGAAAACTATAAAATTGATGTTCTCTATGAGACTGGGTGGAGAAACCCGGTACAAGTAACCAGTATATTGGGCAATGAAGAGTATATCATCAATGATGATGCAAATTCCATCAATATCAAAGACCAGTGCTTCATGGAAGCTGAAGAATATGATGAATTGATCAAAAACCCCAAGAAGTTTTTATGGGAAAAAGTTGTACCACGAAAAAACAAACTTTTGAGAGAAGAAAATAATAGTGGGCATTTCAGAAAATTTTTACAGAAGTATGGCGAATTCGGAGAGTTTATGGGTAAATCATCAAAAATCATGCAGGAAGAATACGGCCTCCCTGAGTTCGCTGACCCGATGGCTGCTTTTGATCATTGGGGAAACGGATATGAACTGTTGTTCAACATTCTTAGAGGGATTAAAGGCCTATCTATAGATATACGCAGGGATCCTGAAAAAGTATCTGCAGCAATTGAAGCACTGGATGAAACTTTTGTAAAACCCCGGTTTGAACGCGGTAAAAAACTGCCTAAAGGCAGTAATAAGGAATACTGTGTAGATATGAACCCGGTTATGCTGGGACATACAATCCTAAGTCCAAAACAGTTTGAAAAGTTTTACTGGCCGCACTTGAAACGAATCAGTGATTTTGCAGAATCCCACGATAAACTTGTCTATATATTTGCCGAAGGCGAATCCTCACGATTCTATGAATTTTTCCAAGAGTTCCCTAAAGGTCATTTTGCGATACACACTGAACAGGATGATATCTTTGAACTGAAAAAGAGAGTTCCAAATATAGCAGTTGCAGGAGGAATGAAATCCACTCTGCTGGGTAAAGGGACACCTCAGGAATGTGTTGATTATGCCAAAAAACTGATCGATGAATTAGGTTCAGATGGTGGTTATATCTTCAGTGAGAACAAAATGATTTCCTATGAACAGGATTGTAAGGCCGAAAACCTGAAAGCTGTCAGCGAATTTGTCAGTCAGTATTACCTATAATCAGGAGGTATCTGTTATGGAATACAATGTTGCGAAATACCCCGAAGGCTATGAAAAGGTAAAAAATGAAGAGTTAAACTTTCTCCCCGATGATGAAGATATAAGAGAGTCTTTTATGACTGAGTTACTGCAGTGGCTGATTCAGTGGTAAATAATGCAGCTCAACAATAAAGCAAGAGGCATAAAGAGCAGTCTTTGACAAACTTTTTTACCGATAGATTTGAGGGAAGGAACTGTTTGGCCAACTTACTATGGCAAGATATAAAGCTCGTTCCCTGTTCATACAGAATAAGCGATTTTAGTCTTATCGAAATCAAACAGTTCCTTTTCCTGATTTTTTAAGGTAAAGGGGGTATAAACATGATAATTATTGGAGAAAAGATCAACGGCACTATACCTAGCGTTAAAAAGGCTATTGAAGCTAGAGACGAAGCTTTTATCCGCAGTCTTGCCATAAAGCAGGCAGAAGCAGGAGCTGACTATATCGATGTGTGCGCCGGTACTGCTCCTGCTTTGGAAGTCGAAACTCTAAAATGGTTGATGGATATCGTTCAGGATGCAGTTGATAAACCCCTGTGTATCGACAGTCCTAATCCCGAAACAATTGAGCAGGTTTTTCAATATGCACAAAAGCCGGGTATCATAAATTCAGTGTCTGAAGAAGGAAATAAATGCGAAATAATCTTTCCTTTAATAGAGGGAACAGATTGGCAGGTTATCGCTTTAACCTGTGATGATAACGGAATTCCCAAAGATGTTGAAACAAGGGTAGATATAGCAAAAAGAATGATAGAAAAAGCACAGAAATATGGGATTAAAAACGAGCGCATCCATATCGATCCTTTGGTAATAGCCCTTTCCACAGATAATGATTCAGTGCGGAAATTTGTGGGTACAATAGAAAGCTTAAAGAAGCTATACCCTGATGTCAAAGTCACTTCTGGTTTGAGCAATATCTCTTTTGGCATGCCCTTAAGAAAAGTAATAAATCAAAACTTTTTGACAATAGCTGTTTTTGCAGGAATGGATTCAGCTATTATGGATCCTTGTAATCGAGAAATGATAACAACCCTGTATGCTGCAGAAGCATTAGCAGGCCGTGATAGATTTTGTAGAAGATTCTCTAATGCCTATAGAAAAAAAATAATTGGCTAACACCTTGATGGTGCCAGGCTTGCTTTATTGCTTTTTCATAGGCAGCTCTTAGCGGAAGGTCTAGACTTCTAGGTGTCATGAAAAGGGTCTGGCAGGCACCAGTCGTTGTTGATGGTGCCTGCCCATTTAGCTTAATGGGGAGAGGGATTATGGAAAATAAAAGCAGTTTACTGGGTTTTATTTTTTTTCTGTTAATAGGTATTTTTATTGGAGTTTTTAAACCATTTCAGCCGGAATTGGGTGCCCAGGGACATTATGTTTTGATGTTGTTATTGATCACCATCGGGTTATGGATTTTTAAGCCTGGTGGATTACCATTTTCGGTTAGTGGTGCATTTTTTATGGCGTCACTGCTGGCCATTGGTATGCCTGCAGATAGAGTTTTCTCTGGATTTGCCGGAACAGCTGTCTGGTCGCTGATACCAGCATTATTTTTTGGTTTTGTACTTGCTAAAAATAACCGCTGTAATTCCTCAGATTGACAAGGTATATGGGATTTCCCCCTTTGTTTGGATACCTCTTTTGAGTATAGCACTTAACGCATTCTTTATGAGCTATCAAAATCTGTTTGCCCTGGTCGGTGAGGCTAATATGAAGGGCAGGGGGTGGACATCGAAACATCTAAGCCAATATGGGACTGTGTATTTTATCGTTAGTATGATTACAATGCTTATTGCGATCCCATATTGGATATCAATCGGAATGTTTTAGTAAAAAAACTTTCAACCAGGATAGGATAACCGCCGGTTGATAAAGGACCGGCGGTTATTTGTTGTTCAAGCGAGTCATTGTGGCGCAGAGCCGTTGCATTCATAACTGCAATGACCGCAATGTCAAATGCAACGCGGCTTCAAGTCTTTAGCACAGCCTACAGCTTAATTGCAGACATAAGTCATTGCGGTTCAATGTGTACGAAAGCCGACCTTGTTTGATTTTCTCGATATATAGCTGCACACAAAGGTTTAATAAATATGGCAGGTATTCTCCTTATTTGTATTGTCGAAGCAGGGGATCGAACGCCCCTTGCACGACAACAATGCATAGCCACTTCTATTAGTGCACTAAATTGCATGATAATGCAAAAAATTGCAATATTCTTATTAGTCCTTCATTAAACGTCTATAGTAAGAGGAAGATAGATAAAGGGCTGCCAGGGGATTATGGCCGGTTACCCTGTCCTTTACGGCGAGCACAGTTATAGGCCTTTGGCAATACTTGATGAAGAGGGTATCATGGCCTATGCATAAACCCAGCATAATCGCCAGATCTACATTCTCAGCGTTTAAAATCATGGCCTGTAAGATGGGGTTGCACATCGACTCCCATTTTTCCGGGCCGGCGATCTTTTCTTCGGGCCGGATTCCGATTTCTTCTTTAGGAACCGCTCCAACTTTGCAACGCACAGATACCACTTCGAAGCCGTTCTTTTCCAGGATGCGCGTCAATAGCCTTGCCTCATGTTCCAGACCTGAGCAAAAAGCAATGCCGAGTTTATGATAATTGCATTTTTGTGCAAACATAATTAATTCCTCAATCCTGGGGTGCCTCGTTCTGATGCCCTGCGGTGTATGTTCATAGCACTCAAATTCTTGGATCGATGCCAATCTGGCACATTCTAAATTTTCCTCTTTTTTATATTCCTCTAAGGCTTCATCGAGAAGCCCAGGCCATAACTTCATAGGACAGTATTCTGGGGCTTCGCCGAGCGGGTCATTCTCAGCCTGAAGATCCGTTTTGCAAATAAGCTTAGAACACTTGGAACACATAGAATGATTCGTTTTAGTCATTTACTCAAAACCTCCTTAAAATTTTTTTCCTTCCCCTTGCTGCTCTTCTGTTTTTTATCACCTCAACTATTATAAACATAAAACGGAAGCACGGGGACGTTCTTTCTGCTTCCCTTAGTTTTTATTATCCTCTTTTCTCTTTTGTAAGTTGTAATACCCCAGTGACGAGATATTGACCTACTATCTATTTTTCCTCCCATATTCTCGGTAGGTTTTCCGAAATAACGGTAACCATAGGCGTAATTTTGTGTAATCCTGTATAAATATGTAGCTAGGATTAGCATTTAGG
>JAAYWP010000036.1 GCA_012516535.1 Syntrophomonadaceae bacterium
AACCTCCATCTTTTGGACACGATACAACTGCTGCTGAGTGATCTCTTCAGCGATCTTCCGTTCAGTTATGTCATAAAAGGTTCCTAAAACAACCTGCTTGCCCTTAATCACAACACTCCCAAAACTGAGAATATCCCATTTTACCTGACTTTCCCTGGTGATGATTTTTACTTCCTGCTTTTCAGCATTATTGCCCACTGTCGCACCTTTCTTATAGAATTGACGGTGTTCAGGGTGAATAAGTTCCCAAAATGTCATGTTTAACAACTCATCTCTGCTGTACCCGGTAACTTTTTCCGCTGCTAAGTTAGCATAAGTTATCTTATCATTCTCAATAATACAAAAACCGCAGGCAGCTGTTTCTGAGAGCACGCGAAATTTCTCTTCACTGTCCCGCAAAGCCTGTTCAGTCATTTTATGTTGAAAAGTTTCGATCATTTCCCATTCGCTATTTCTGTTAACTAAAGCAAACTGGTGGCTGTTCACAACATCAATTACATCACTGCCCTTACTGCGCAGAAGATCAAAATAACACAAAAGTATAGCTGGCAGTTGTCCGATCATATTGTTGACAGCAGCTTCATATTCGATAAAACTCTCCCAGTCTTTCTGCTCCACCCAGGCACAGTAGCCTGCGCCGCGCAGGCCATCGAAACCCCGGGAAATAGCCTTTTCCGTGATTTGTGTCCACTCACTGATTAAATTGCTCAAATATAATTCCCCATTGCGGTAGTACCATTTGGTATAAGGTACAATCTCCATCTGGCCACTGGCCAGATAATAAGCAAAATTGGGTATGGCACTTTGCGCTACTTCCATGGCTTTCTGTTCATTAAGAGGGTCAGAAACAACCCAGACACAAAACTCATTACTCTCAAGGCCTGCTTTAAAATACGGTATTATCATATTGAGCAAATCCTGTTTTGTCTGGTAAAAACTACAGAGATGTGTGCCCCACGGAAGATCACCGATAAGGCCGATACCAGACATTCTCAGGTTTCTTACCACTTAAAATTCCCCCCCTTTTTTTTGACCATGCGATGCAAATAGATGATAATATCCCTATAAGAGCTCTACCCCAAAAGGTCAGTTAAAATGGATAATATATACTTGTTTAATATACTTTCTGTTTAACTGCGAAAATACCTTTGATGAAAATAAACAGAATAAGTCGATATTTGATCAAATAATGTAACTATTTGCTGTTATCTTTGTTATAATCCGTTTCTATAACTATTATAATATCATACCATTGTTTTCCATCAATCACAGAGCACAGGGAAATAAGAGAGGATAACTAATTCAGTCGTTCAAATAAAAAATGGCTTCCAGATTTGGAAACCATCAATAATTTACTTAATTTTGCTTGCAGTTGATTAAAAACACTTGTCAGTGGTGTTCATGGTCTCCACACCCACAGATTTCTATCTGTGCAGTTTGCAGAGTACCATTTAGGTAATCAACTGCAACCTTTTCTGCGTCTCCCTTAGCTCCTGTTATTACTGTAAAACCCATTGTCTTCAGTGCATTGATCATCGGTCGCCCGACCCCACCGGTAATAACAACATCAACACCTTCAGATTTAAGAATGCCCGCCAACCCCTCATGATTGTGACAAAAGCCTTTATTGGCAATAATTTTACTGGCTACAATCTGCTTTCCTTCTGCCTCGAAAATGATAAATTCCTTACTTTGGCCAAAATGAGGGTTGACCAAGCCTTCAAAATAGGGAATAGCTATTTTCATGGGTTTTGTTCCTCCTATTCTGATTAACTCCCTTACTATTCCTTTGGTTCGGAATCATCAGGGCCTTCTTTCCTATCAGCTGAAACAATAACACTATCCCTCCTGCAACTTCCATTTTTGTGACCAGGCCCTCTCTGGAAATCTCCCCTCTGTACATAATTTTTACCGCAGTCAGGACAGCATAGCTGGCTATCTTTTATTACAGGATGAACTGCAAATTCCCTGCCACAGTTGGAGCAGCGGTATTTTTCTGTAGCCACAATATACGCCCCACCCTCTATGCGGAGAGCTTTGCCATTCACCAATGCTTCGGCGATCTTTGCTCTAGCAGCATAAAGAACACGCTGGAAGGTTGTCCTGGCAACCCCCATCTTTTCAGCGCACTCTATCTGTTCTAAGCCTTCCAGATCCTTAAGACGGAGCGCTTCAAATTCTTCCACAGTAAGCTTCACTTCATCCAGTTCTCTCAAAGGAATTCCAGCAGGCTTATAATAAGTAACTGGAGGCAAACTCTCCACACAGCACTTTCTCCTTTTCCTTGGTATAACTATCACCCCCTGGTTGATACCCTGTTTATTCAGGCATATGCCAATTATATATTATTTTATAATAGTTAATAAAAAAAACAAAGAGTTCAAAAACAGTTGCTATTGTAAAAACAACTGCTTTTTATCCAGCATTTTGTAATCACTGCGGCCGGGGTTGCCAATCTTATATTTTTGTTTTAAGATGGGTAAAAAATGCCACATACGGAGGTAATTATGTTGCGGGTTGGTGCTGCTCAAACTTTTATAGCAGATCAAGTGGAAACCAATACAGAAACTGTGCTGCTGATGGCGGAAAATGCTGCACGCATGGGTGTCCAACTCTTGGTATTTCCGGAAATGTGCCTGAACGGCTATCATCCAAAAACTCTGACTCAGCAAGATATAGATGACCAACTGAAAAAAGCTGTAGACAAAATATCCCAAAAAGCTGCTGAACTGGAAATAGGCCTGATCGTGGGTAGGGCGGTTTTCGCAGATAGCAAACTCTATAATGCCGCTACTGTTATCCTTCCCGATAAGACAAGCTATACATATTATAAAAACAACCTTACATCTGCTGAAGAAAAGTATTTTACACCGGGCACCAAACAGCTTACCTTTACCTACCAGGGCCGTAGATTCGGAGTGATCATTTGTCGCGACCAAAACTACCCTGAGTTAGCGCGGCAAAGCTGTGAGAATGCCGATGCCCTCTTTATTCTTTCCGCCCACTACTATAAACCAGCGGAAGCCCGCTGGAAAATAGACAAAAACCGGGCACTTCCCATAGCCAGAGCTGTTGAAAACCACTGCTATGTTTTCCTGGCCAATGCGGTAGGCAGCCATATCGGCATGATCAGCCTCGGAAACAGCCTGATCGCTGATCCAGAAGGGGTCCTGGTAGCTCTGGCTGATGAAACATCTGAAACCATCATCAGCTGTGATATATAAAATTGAAGCGCATTTCCTCAACCTAAACCGGCATAGCGGGAAACAGCAATTCCTTCATACACCGGAACTTGTACTGGCGGCCCCTATAAAACTATTATTTATGGTTGCTCACTACCGATTAGTTCAGCTACAGCAGCAGATATCTTCTCTAAAGACAGGCCACCATGAAACCTGGGTTCCCCGTTCAAAACCGTCAGAGGTAGGCGGTACTGGTTTATCACCTTTATCACAGCGGGGAAATCCATGATCTCCTCACTGAACACATCTACATAGCGAAAGCTCACCTGGTCACCGAACTTTTCTATCAATGCCTTTCTCAGCAGTTCAGCTGCCTCCCGCATCGAATGTGCATGCCCACAACCGCAGTTGCACCCTTCATGTTCATGAGAATCACCTGAACCAAAAACTGTGATATCTACCATTTTCCATCCCCTCCACTTTTAAACTTTTCTCCCCCTGAACTGATGTCTTAATACTTCTGCAAAGATCCCCTTTTCCCTTTGAACAAAAAAACTCGTAATCCAGCTAGGTGAGTGAAAAAAGCGAAGCTGGGGATCCTTATCTCTACCTTTTAACAAATAATTATGTAAAAAAGGCGGTACATATCGACCGCCTTTTGTTACATCCCTTACTATATATTATTACCAACGTGATTTACTGGCCTGATAGCAATCCCTGCAGTAGACAGGTCTATCAGCAGACGGACGGAAAGGCACTTCCGCTTCCCCGCCGCAAGCAGCACAGGTTGTTTTGAACATTTCACGGGAGTGTCGGTTATTACCGCGGCTGTTCCGCTGCTGTTTCCTGGCAGCCCGGCAAGAGGGGCACCGCCCAGGCTCATTTTCAAAACCTTTGGCAGCGTAGAACTCTTGTTCGCCAGCAGTGAACAGGAATTCTTCGCCACATTCACGGCAGGTCAGGGTCTTATCCTGGTACACACTAAAACCTCCTTCTCATGGGATTATTAATTGTTGGCATTGAGATGCGGAGGTTTAGGTATACCCTATGATCCCGACTCTCAAGCCGTTACAATTAATTACATTTTATGTATAACACATTTTAATCGATATAACAATAGTTAAGACTTTTTTTGTGTATAAATGCCACTAAATAATAAAAGTCTTCCCGCTTATAGGCAGGAAGACTTCATTGGACATTGCTGGAGCTGATGGTCGGATTCGAACCGACGACCTGCTCATTACGAGTGAGCTGCTCTACCGCTGAGCTACATCAGCATATCTATCTGCTATTATACCAACTGTAAATTGCACAGTAAAGGGTAGAATAATCAGCTAAAATGCTTCTTAAAAAGCTGCTCCAGCATTTCACTGGCTTCTTCTATAAAAGCCTGATACCGCTTCATTATATCCCTGGCTTCCGGAGTCAAAAATGCGCCTCCCCCATCCACACCGCCAACTTGAAAGTTTAAGAGCTTAAATCCCAACTGATGCTCCAACTTTTTGACAAGCTTCCAGGCATGGCTGTAGGACATCCCCATTTCCTCAGCTGCCCCTTTGAGGGACCCGTGTTTTTCTACTCCGGTCAAAATATCACAGGGACCCTCTCCAAAGGCTTTTTCATCGGTTTCCAGCCATATTTTATATTTTAGCTTCAATTTTTTCTTTTCGTTCATAAGCACCACCCCTTCTCGCCATCCTGAACATTAAGCATGATCCCCCATTTGCTGCTCCCATAACACCTTAATCCTAAGGTAATCCTCTTCAGTATCCACATCAATAGTCATTATTTCCGGACAGCCCGGCATGATCATAACCCTATCCCGGTATTTTTCCATTAATTGCCTCCCTCCGGCTTCACCGGTAAGGGCTATCAACTCAGATCTCAAACTGATGTTAAAGATAGCAGGCATACCCACTTCCGGTTTTAAGATTAAGGGTTTTGCTTCTTCAAACTTGCTAATCATTTTGTTGATAAAGGCCGGTGAGAGAAAGGGCTGGTCTGACACAGCATAGAGGATACCACTGGCTTGGTCATCAACCGCAGCAGCGCCGGCAGCAACCGATGTTCCCTGGCCACAGTTATAATGCTCATTGAAAACACATTTTACCCGGTAGTTGGCCAGAATTTCTTCTATCCTCTGCCGGTAAGCCCCCACCACAACTATTAATTCGCCCACATCTGTCTGCAACATCTTGTCAACCACATGCTCCAAGAGGGTTTTGTTGCCCAGTTTGAGCAGTTGCTTTGGTCTGCCCATCCGCTGTGACTGACCTGCAGCTAAAACTACTGCTGAGACCACATGAGGACCTCCTTTACAGGATCCTGGGACAAAGCGGCGGTAATCAGCACCATCTCATGGTCCTTCAGCAAAAGCTGGGCGGTTTTCACCGCATCTTGATAAAGTTTTGTGCTGTCCGCCTTATTGATCACAGGAATAAACCGTGCCCTTGATGCCATCAGTTCGGTCAAATAAGCATAGCGACTGGTAATAGATCTGATGGTTTCAGCTGTCACCGGAGTGCCTAGCTGCTGGCCGGCCAATTCAGCAACTAAGTCACAGCACATAACATGATTTTCTGTCAGCGGACAGTTTAAAACATCTATCCCGGTTACAGCTAGCACATGGGTTGCCATAGAAGGTAGAACAGGCTCCCCATCCCGAGGGGCTTTCAGAGGCAATCTCCGGGCGCCGTCGGCTTCCACTAGAATAAAGTCAAAAAGACCGGTTTTTAATATCTTATCCAGCGTTTCCGCAGTAAAACCGACAGCCTTGTTGTTCACTTCAATAACAGTTGAAGCTGCCGCAATAATATTACATTCTGTCAAAACCCTTTCCATTTCCTGCAGCAGCCTGTCAATCTGCTGTTCAATAATCAAACACCCACAGCTTTCCAACTGGGAAATAAACATTTTGGTGCTGGTAGTGACCAACACCCTTTTATCCCGTTGGGCGCATTCAGTTGCCAGTTTAAGCATCAAACTGCTTTTGCCCCCTCCTCCCACAAAAGCAACCATCCCTTTGTCTGTTAACTGCAAAGCCTCATATAGCTCCATTATGATCACCCAACTGAGATTACAAAGTATGATATTTCAAAATCAGTATGCTGCTGTTGACCTACTGCCTAACAACTCCTTTTGGCAGACTGTTCTTTTAGATGATGGGACTCTGTCAGTTCGCTGACTAGGATGCCGGCCAAAATTAAGGCGCAGCCTAAAATTTTCTGGGAGGTGAAAAGTTCACCACCATAAAAATAGCTGAACAGGCCGGCAAAAACAGGTTCTGCAGCCAGCAGCAGGGCAACCCGGTCAGCGCTGGTATAGCGCTGGGCCCAGCTCTGGCCTAAAAAGGCCAAGGCGGTGGCAAAAACCGCTGTAATAAACAAAGCTAGCAAAACATTTTGTGTCCAGTTAATGCTGTTACCGCCAAAACCACCCCAAATTGCAAAGCTCATTAAAGAAACAACACCTAATTGGATCAAAGTGAGGTCCTGGGCATTCATCACTCGGCTGGCTTCCCTCACAGCCAGGATCTGCAGGGCAAAGAAAACTGCACAGCAGAGAACAAGCAGGTCACCTTTACCGGGCACAAAACTGCCCTCAAGAGAAATGAACCCTAGCCCAACAGCTGCTAAAACTGCCCCTGCCAGTGCTCCCCAATAAGGCAGCTTTTTATCCAGAGCAGCAGCGATAAAAGGTACCATGATCACATTCATCCCTGTGATAAAGGCAGCCTTACTTGGGGTCGTCCAGAGCAACCCCAGGGTCTGAAATGCATATCCTGCAAAGAGATAAATGCCAGCCCTGAAAGCAGCAGGGTGACACTTAAACTTACCATTCCTGAAAGGAAGCAGTATCAAAAATGCTGCCAGGAAACGGATAGCCAGGAAGGGAAATGTATCAATATCAGCCAGAGCGTCTTTAACCAGCTGAAAGGTTGTCCCCCAGGCAAAAGCCGTTCCCAGCAAGGCCAGGTCTGCAGTAAAGCGTTTTTTCAAATAAATCACCCTATAATTTCATAAATGTTTTTGCACATCATTGAAGGATTTTAACAACAAAGAACGAATATTTATACTTTGGTTTGTATACAAATTGCTCTGTATACCGAACAAACTCTATTGTATCAAAAAAATATTAAATGGGGGGATATCCTTGAGCAGAAAAGCTATAAAAAGCTTGTTGATCATTATGTTAATAGGCCTTATAAGCGTTTTCGGCTTTGGTTGCGGCAATGAACAAGCAGCACCATCTGAAAATGAAACTGAAAAACCGACTTACACTGTGGCCTTTGAGGCGACATTCCCGCCTTTTGAATCAAAAGATGCAGAAACCGGGGAATTCGTCGGTTTTGACATCGACCTGATCAGGGCCATCGGTGAAGAAGAGGGTTTTGATGTTCAACTGATGGAAATGGGCTTTGATGGGATTGTTGCCGCGGTGCAAACAGGCAATGTAGATTTGGGTGTATCCGGAATAACCATTAGAGAAGATCGTCTGGAATCAGTGGATTTCTCCACACCCTACTACCATTCCGCTCTGAGCATTGTGGTGAGGACTGATAATGACACCATCAAAGGTGTTGAAGATCTAAAGGGTAAAAGGATCGCTGTCCAGATCGGAACAACCGGTGCTGATTATGCAAAAAAGATTGAGGGTGCCAAGGTCACAGAGTATGACGCGGTGACCGACTGCTTCCTTGAATTGAAAAACGGCGGTGCTGATGCGATTGTCAACGATAATCCGGTAAACCTCAATTATATCAAAGGCAATGAACAAGATTACAAGATTGTCGGAGACACACTGGAAAGTGAATATTATGGAATCGCCGTCAAGAAAGGCAATAAAGAGCTGCTTGACAAGATCAACAGCGGCCTGCAGAAGCTGAAAGATAATGGGAAGTTTGCAGAGCTTTACAAAAAGTGGTTTGAGGTTGACCCGCCGGAATACCTGCCTGGTGAGGAAAACGCTTAATAAAATGCCGGAAAACTGGATCTGCGCGGCTTGACCGGCTGCGCAGGTCTTTTTTTGCCAATGTATTACCAGCTTAGATGCCAGTAAATGAGGTGCTTGGAATTGGATGTCATCATTAAAGCAATGCCTTTTCTATTAACAGGTGTTTTACAAACACTGAAAATAACCCTGATCGCAGTATCACTGGGTTGTATCCTCGGTCTTTTTGGGGGGATGGGGCGCCTCTCCAATAACCGCTTTATCAGAGGGCTGGCCACCTGTTATGTAGACTTTATACGGGGAACCCCTCTGCTTGTTCAATTGTTTATCATTTATTTTGGTCTACCCCAGGTAGTCCAGAGTTTTAAAGAGTTGCTGGAGGTGTATTTCTCTTTAGGCCCCTTTTCCTCCACATCCCATATCCCCCCTTTTATTGCTGCTGTGGCCGCCTGCAGCATCAACAGTGGGGCTTATGTTTCCGAGATTTTCAGGGCAGGAATCCAGTCCATCGAAAAAGGGCAGAGGGAAGCGGCTCTCTCCTTAGGGATGACCCCGAGGCAGGCTATGCGGTATATCATCCTTCCCCAGGCTTTTCGCAGGATTGTTCCGCCACTGGGCAATGAGTTCATAGCGATGCTGAAAGACACATCCCTTTTGATCTGTATCGGTTATGCGGAACTCACCCGCCAGGGGCAGTTGATCATAGCTGACACCTTCAGACCCTTTGAGATTTGGTTTGCTGTGGCCTTACTCTACCTGATCATGACCTTAACTATTTCCCGCTTGGTCGACTTTACTGAAAGGAGGCTGGGCATCAATGGCCATCATCAGAGTTAGAAAGCTGGAAAAGAGTTTTGGCAAACTTGAAGTTCTGCGGGGGATCGATCTGGATGTAGAAGAAAAGGAGAAACTTGTCATCATCGGGCCCAGCGGATCAGGTAAGAGCACACTTCTCCGCTGCTTAAACCTACTGGAAGAACCTACAGGAGGCAGTATCGAGTTTGCCGGTATTGATATCACTGACCCCAAGGTAGACCTCCCTAAAATCAGAGAGGAGATCGGGATGGTCTTCCAAAGCTTTAATTTATTTCCTCATAAAAATGTTACAGAGAACATCACTATGGCACCTATCATCGTCAAAAAAATGAACCCATCTAAGGCACGGGAGATTGCTCTCTCTCTATTGGAAAAGGTAGGATTAAGTGATAAGGCCGACAGTTACCCGGCAGAACTGTCAGGGGGACAGCAGCAACGGGTAGCCATTGCCAGGGCACTGGCCATGCAGCCTAAGGTGATGCTCTTTGATGAGCCAACATCAGCTCTTGATCCGGAAATGGTAGGTGAAGTTCTGCAGGTAATGGGCGATTTGGCAAAGGAAGGAATGACCATGGTTGTGGTC